>JALWRU010000103.1 GCA_026994095.1 Nitrospira sp.
AGACCACCAGCGGACCGGCCCGCTATGACGTGGCCATCGTCGGCGGCGGCGCGTCTGGATGGCGACTGGCCACCCGTCTGGGGCCGACCGGCGACATCGCAATACTGGACCGCCTGCCCCACGTGGATGGAATTGACCCGGAGTTGGATGAAGAGCGCAAGGCGGCCTTGAAAGAGGGCGTTACCTGGATTCCCCAGGAGGTCTTCTCCATAGAGCCTGGCGAGGCAGAGATCCGCCTTATAACCGTCGACGATGTGGTGACTGCCCGCCGGGTAGTGATCGCCACCGGGGCCCGCGAGCGGGACGATCAGTTACCCGGCGAAGCCGAGTTGCGCGGGCGCGGCGTAAGCCGCTGCGCCGAGTGTGACCGGGCCTTTTTTACCGGAGCTCCGGTAGTGGTCGTCGGTACCGACGAGCGGGCCGCCAAAGCCGTTGCCATATTGGCTGAGGTCGCCAGTGAAGTCACCTTCATCTGTGGCGACGCAGAGCCTGCCATCTCTCCTGAGACCCTTGCCATGCTGGATACACTGGCCAATGTCACCCTGCGCAACCGCGCCCGCGTGGCCTCGATTGACGGTACCGATCAGGTCACCGGCGTGAGCCTGTCCTGTGGGGAGGAGACTGAACAGCTATCGGTCTCCGGGGTCTTCATGTATCTGAACGGTACCCGCCCGGCTACCGGTTTTGTGGAGCAGCTATTGACCCTGGATAATGCCCAGGCGATTGTCGCCGAGCAGACCGGCCAAACATCGCTGGAGCGTTGTTATACGGTGGGGCCAGTGGCCAGCGCACTGGTTACTGTATCGTCGGTATTTGATTGCCTGCAACGGGACCGCAGCCAACGGACCGCCCCCGCCTCGTAAAGCGAACCGGCTTCGCGACCGCTAGCGGGTCGGTAGCTCCAGCATCTGCATGAGCGGGCCATAAAGTGGGCCGTTGCTGGCCACCAGCCCTTTGACCAACGGGTCCGGCTGATTAAAACGCTGGGTATCCCGACCGAGGATACGAAACTGCCCGCCCCCTTCGGTAAGCAGCAGGGTCCCGGCGGCAAAATCCCACTCGTTTTTGGGGGTCAGGGTAAAGGTCAGGTCGGCCTTTCCCGACGCCACCAACGCCAGCTTATAGGCGATGCTACCGATGGGGGTAATGGTAAAACCATCTTCAAACCGGTCAAACTCGCCACGCGCCACCTCTGACCGGCTGGCCAGAATCGAGGCCGACTCCAGCACCGCCAACGGGGTGGTCTGGACCGGTTCACCATTCAAGGTCAGCCCCTCGCCTTTCACCGCACAGAACATCTCGTCCAGCGCCGGGTTGTAAATGACCGCCACGGCGATCTCGCCCTCCACCGCCAGCGCGATGGAGATGGCAAACTGGGGGACTCCCTTGATGAACTCTTTGGTGCCGTCGATGGGGTCGACAATCCACACCCGAGAGCGGGACAGGCGCTCCGGCGAATCGACGGTCTCTTCGGATAGCCAGCCGTCCTCAGGTCGCGCCCCCAGCAGGGTGGTTTTGAGGATCTGGTCGGCCTCCAGATCGGCAGTTGTGACCGGGTTATCGACCCCCTTTTCACGCACCTCGAATTCGCTGCGAAAGTAGCCCCGTACGACCTCGCCCGCCTGACGGGCTGCTTTTTCCGCCAGTACTAAATCTGAATTCAAGCCGGACTCCCCTGCACCAACCAAACCGAGGGCGATGCCCCCGCTAACAACGCCCTCATCTACCGCTCAGGCTTCCAGCAGGTCCAGTTGGTCTTCTGCTACTTTCGAGAAGGCATCCATCTGCTCTTCATCGGTGGTCAGACCATCCAGGTTGTTTTCAAAAATCTTGACAACCCAGTCGGACTGGTCGTGGGCGAAGGGCATCTGCTTATACCCTTCGTCGGCGACCAGCATGTCGATCTGCTCCTGATGAGCGTCGTTGCACTTGACCGCAAATGCAGTATTGATAAAACTCTCGCTGCGGTAGGAGATGCCGTACCAGCAGACCATGTCGTTATGGTACGAAAAGATCCAGCCGTAGTAGCCGTCCCAGTCGTACTTTCGCTTGATGGCGATATCGAAGAAACGAGCGATCTCGCCAATCATGGTGCTCATCAACTTACCGAAGTTGTCTTTGACCAACTCCCGGTAGTTCTCAGCAAGGGCATCAGGAATAGTATCCGGATTCTCTTTCTGGGCGACTTCAAACGCCTTGACCAGTTCAAAATCGTCGGAGGTAAAGGCCGCAAACCGGATCATCGCCATCGAACACATCCTCCCGTAGGGGGGTCGCAGGTACAAACACGCGCCCCGTGCAATAATTTCAATACGCTAGTTTACGAGGATTGTGGCCCGTGGTGAAGCGAAAATCCATCGGCGGTGCGCTTATAGACCAATCCGACCGTTGCCACCGCATCTACCAGGCCCTCTTTTTGGAGCGTCTGCAAACTGTCGGGGAAGCGTCCGTACACCAGTCGGTAGACCTTAATGGCCTGCCGTACGTTATGGTCGCGATAGCTGGCAGTGGAGGCCAGCAGACCGGTGCTGGCCTGATCGGTCGCCACCGAACCCATACCGACCACCAGACCCAGACAGAGGGCCATCACCAGCACGCACAGCAGGCTTACCAATACCGGTGAACCCCGGCGCGCCCGGTGGCTGGCTGGCGCATCCGGTACCGCAACCACCGGAGCCGCCTGCGCCGCCTTGCGCTGGCTCACGCCCGACTGGGCAATCATGCCTTTTTCCAGCAACCCGGCCAGCGACTTTGATGAGGTAAACCCATCATAACGGCTGAGTTCATGGATCTCCCACACATCCCGATGGCCGTCCACCAGTTGCAGGATATGCTGCTCCTTGGCGGACAGTACATCCCATCCGGGCAGACCATCCACCCCTTCGGTGGCATCCAGCGCGGGGGCGTCTCCCGCGACGTTATGAAAAATCTGGTTGCCGTTGGAGATGTGTTGTTCGATCAGCGGCCACTCGTCAGCCCGCTGGGATGCCTCCATCAGGATATCGTGGGTATCGATGGCCGACAGGGCCGCAGTCACCGGCAACGGCAGGGTCGCGTCACCACTAAAGGTGTAGTCGCCCTCCAGCCAGCCAAACAGTGAAAACATGGCGTTGCGACGATACTGATCCACCTGCTCCAGCAACAACGCCTGAGCCTCGTCGCTGGCACTTTCCAGCCCTCGATCAAGAGAGGTGCCGTCGGAACGGAACTTGTCTACAGCCCGCTGCCATGCACGTCCCGACACGCCGCCTTCACGCACCATCCGCCGACCCAGCTGGTCGAGAAACGGGGTGTCCGGACTGTCGGCAAATACCAGGTCGCCATCCTGAAACGAAAACGACAGGGTCGACGTACGGGAGACTACTGTCAGCACACCGGTCTTGGCCTGCATCTTGATCAGTTGCAGAATATCGGTGGCGTTAAAATCGAGAAGCGATCCACTTAATGCCATCGCCAGCACCCTTGTTCTATGGACCGAGCAGGACCCATCAACTCACCTTTTGACGTTCGATCGCGCCGGTACGCAGGTAGACCCACAGCAGATGGGCGCACAACAGCGCACCACCCGCCAGACGGGCGACCGGCCAGCCGTCCTGGGGGACACCCACCGACCACTCGGGAATGGTGCCCAGCAGCACCACCCACCAGCCCATGAAGGCAAACAACATCAGGTGCGCAGTGGCGCGGCCATAACGCTGCCGCTGCACCTCCTGAACGCCGGGAATCAAGCGCGCTGCAAGATGCCACGGAATCCGGCTGACAAAACGAAAACGATCCCGGGCGATGGCCACCTGTAGCGGAGAGACCTCGCTATGCCCCAAATGGTCGCCGCAGGACCGGCACAGGTGCAGATCCCCGACAAAGCTCATACATTTCTGGCATACCCCGGTATGGCAAAAATCGCAGGGGATCACCCGTCGGGCCGCTTGCAAACGCGCAAGTACCACCGTTAACACCGTAAAGAGAAGCAACAGCACGGGCGCAAACAGGGGCGGGACGCCACCAAATAGCGCCTGCCACAACACCACTGCGGCCTGATTCCAGCCGCTGGAACTGGACAGTAAAATGGTGCGGGAGTCGATGTTGGTCAGCCCCATGGGTACCAATACCGCTTTGCCATCTTCATTGCCCACGCGAGAGACCCGCAAATAACCGTCTGCATCGATCTGTCTGGCCCGGTCGAAGCTGATGCGGGCACCATCGAAATCGAGCATCCGGGACTGGGTCTGGCCCAGATTGTAGAGCGTCTCTACCGGCACCTTGTCGCCCTTGCTGATCTGCAAAAACAGCTGATAGGCCTCATTCACCTGGCCGGAACGAAAACGGGCAGTCGCTACATTGTGGGCGATGCGTATCGGGTCGCCCCCCAGATCCTGCGCCCTGGCATACCAGCCGATGGCCTGATCGTACTGGCCTGCGCGCAAAGCACCGTTGCCCAGTGCAAAGGCCACCTGCCAGCCACCTTGATGGCCCTCTTTGGGGAGTTTGCCTACCTGTGGAGTGAGCGCGCCCTGGCTCTCTTTCATGGCCAGATAGGCCAGCCCCTTGTTCGGTTCAGAGATCGCCAGCATGGGCGACACCATCCACGGGCCCAGCAGGACTCCGACCAGCAGCACCACCTGCGCCTTGCGCAGCCGTTGACGGTCCCCCGCCCACGCCACCATGGCCCAGATCAAAACGACCCACCCAATCCCCCAGTCGGCGGCAAACGGTAGCGCCAGCAGGGCCAGCAGGGCCCCCCACGCCAACAGACCGGGAACCCGCAAGCCACCCGCCTCCTGCACCAAATGATGGCAGGAGACCAAACTGGCTTTTAAACCGGGGATCAAAAACACCACCAGACAGGTGGCAGCAGCCAACCAGAATACGATGACCCCGTAGCTCATCCACACCAGCCCCACCCACGGGTGGGAGACGCCGACTGCCGCCGCTTTTAACATCCATGCAATGGCCAGCGGAATACGATGCTGCTTCCAGTAGACCGATGACAGTGAGAGATATCCCTCCGGCACGCCGGGGGCCACCAGTATCGCGGCCTGAGCAAAGACCTCGGCCTGGCGGTATTCATTTGCCAAAGAGGCCTCGCGGGCCCAGCGCGACAGGGCCAGTGCGGGGGCTTCGAGATTGTGTAAACCTTGTGCGTCTCGAGCCACGATCAACGTGCGTATCGCTGGCCCCAGTTCTACATCGACCTTGCCGTTGAGTGCCACCTGACGGGCAGCCTCCCAGGCCGAGGGAAGGTCGGGTCTGTTGGGTACCGGCTCGGCGCTATGACCTGTGGGCACAACGCTCAGTAATAACCCTGCCATCAGCAACCCGATCGACAGCCACAAACGGGCGCGACGATATGAAGGGTCAAGGCGCGCCATCGCTATCCGCTGGCACCTCCTGTCAATTGGCGAATATTATCTTTGTGGCGCACCAGTACCAACGCCGACAGGGCGCAACTGAACCACACCAGTCCGGGGGTGGTGGCCCAGCCCGCCAGCGTCAAACCACCGGTCACCAGCGGCAGGCTGCCGTAGGACGTCAACGCACCCACCGCAGAAATGTGGCTCAACCTGGCCGCAAGCAGCCACACCACGAATGCGATCAACGCTGTCGGTAAATTGAGCACCATCAATACTCCAAACCCGGTGGCCACTCCCTTGCCACCGCGAAAACCCAAATAGACCGGGAAGATATGCCCGATCACCGCCGCTCCTGCCGCAACCACTGCCAACGAGTCTCCCCCCCAGTAAACCGCCAGCCATACGGCCAGCGCCCCTTTGCAGGTATCCCCCGCCAGGGTCAGCGCTCCCGCGCGTTTACCGAGCACCCGTGCGGCATTGGTTGCACCAATATTACCGCTGCCGTGGTCGCGCAGATCGACTGCGCCACTCTTGGCAATCAGGTGGCCAAACGGCACTGCGCCGATCAGATAAGCCACCATTACCAAGGCGAACTCCATCCAGTTCATCGGTCTACTCCGTACAAAAGTTGATGCCGGATCGGACGTAAATACAGGAATATGGGCAGGATGTCAGACAACAAACCAGCCCGTTGACGGGGTTTATCGCTGCCGCTGCCCAGCACAAGGCAGCCGCGCTACTCAGGAATCCTTGACCGGTGCGCCGGCTGCACCATTGATATAGGCAACCCCGTACCGAATGCCGGAATAGAGTGCCAATAGAAGCGAACCCCACAGCACCCAGGTGCCGATTATCGCCACATTGAAGATCCAGAACTGCCAGCCCAACACCAACATGATGATGGCGGTGATCTGGGCGACGGTTTTCCATTTACCCCAATCGTCGGCGGGCATGACGACCCCCTCTGCGGCGGCAATGGCCCGCAAGCCGGTTACCGCCATCTCACGCCCCAGGATGAGAATCACGATCCAGGCCGGAGCCAGACCGCGCTCCACCAGCATGACCAGCCCGGCGATAATCAGCAGTTTGTCGGCGATGGGGTCGAGCAGTTTGCCGAGGGCAGTTACCTCGTTGTTTTTACGGGCCAGATAGCCGTCCACAAAGTCGGTCACCGCTGCCACCAGAAAGACCAGCGCAGCCCAGAAATCGCGCATGGGATCGGCCTCGAACATCAGCACCACAAACACCGGAATGAGTGCAATGCGCGACAGGGTTACGCTGTTGGGAGCATTCAAACTCATTGGAAACGTGCCAAAAATGCCGCCCAGCGACCCTGTGATTTCAACACCAGTTCCGCGACCTCCCGCACTGCCCCCAAGCCACCACTGGCCTGTGTTACATAGTGGGCCACGGCACGCACATCAGAGACCCCGTTGGGGACCGCACAGGCCAGCCCTACAACCTTTAACAGGGACAGGTCAATCAGGTCATCCCCCACAAAAGCGACCTGCTCCAGGGACAGGCCCCGGCTGGGTAACAGGGCCTCTGCTGCGCCACGTTTGTCGCGGCAGTGCTGCTCGACAATGTGAATGTCCAGTTCGGCCGCCCGGTTGGACACCACCGACGCGCCACGACCGGAGATAATTCCCACCTCAATACCGGATTTTTGCAGGGCGCGAATGCCCAGCCCGTCCAGGCTGTAAAAGGTCTTGCCCTCACCCTGATCGGTCATGTGAATATGGCCATTGGTCATCACCCCGTCCACATCCAGCAGCACCAGCCGAATGGCATCGGCGCGGCTGCGAACGTCGTCGGATACCAGATCAATATCGACCATCGTTCAGCCCAGCCCCAACTGTAGTAGATCGTGCAGATGCACCAGTCCCACCAGCTTGCCATCTTGTGCCACGACCAGACTGGTAATGGCGTGTTGTTCCATCAATACCACCGCCTCCGCCGCCATGGTGTCGGGTGTGACCTGTTTGGGCGAGGCGGTCATCATCTGTTGTGCCGAGGCATCTAAAAAATCGGCCCCGTCGGTCAGGTGCCGCCGCAGATCGCCATCACTGATGACCCCCAGCAAGCGACCATCGTCGTCGATGACCGTGGTAATGCCCAGCCGCTTTTGGGTGATCTCGACGATGGCCTCGCGCATGGGGGTGTCCGGGCCGACGGTGGGCAACTCGTCGCCCGTGTGCATACCGTCACGCACCCGTGTCAACAGCCGCCGTCCCAACGCCCCGCCCGGATGAGACAGGGCAAAATCCTGCTCGCCAAACCCCTTACGATCCAGCAGCGCCACCGCCAGTGCATCGCCCATGGCCAAGGATGCGGTAGTGCTGGTGGTAGGGGCCAGTCCAAGTGAGCAGGCCTCCTCTTTCACACCGACATCCAACACCACTTCCGCCGCCCGTCCCAGACTGGAATCCGCCCGCCCTACCAGCGCAACAATCGGTACTTCCAACAGCTTCAACGACGGCAGGATACTCACCAATTCGGCGGTTTCACCGCTGTTGGAGAGGGCCACCACCACATCCTTGCGGGTGACGATGCCCAAATCCCCGTGCAGCCCTTCCGCCGGGTGTAAAAAGAACGCCGGAGTGCCGGTGCTGGCCATGGTGGCGGCAATCTTGCGACCAATATGGCCCGACTTGCCCATGCCGGTCACCACCACTTTGCCAGTGGTAGTCTCCAGCAGGGTCACCGCCTGCGCAAAGGTGTCATCAATCCGGGCCTTTAAATCCAGAATCCCGGCGGCTTCAATCTCCAGCACCCGCTGCCCTTGCAGGATCGCCTGATCGTGGGGGTGAGACGGTCCGCTCATCGGGGTGCCAGCGGGGTCAAATGCGGCAGTACCGCAGCCCGTACGTCCTGTAACGATTTCAGCAGTGCGCCGATCTCTGCCAGTGGAATCTGGTTGGGGCCATCGGATTTAGCGCAGGACGGGTCCGGGTGGACCTCCATAAACAGGCCGTCACAGCCCGCCGCCACCGCCGCGCGGGTGAGGGTCGGCACAAACCGCCGGTCGCCGCCAGAGGTACTGCCCGCCCCGCCCGGCATCTGCACACTGTGGGTGCCATCAAACACAATCGGGTGGCCGCTCTGGGCCATGATGGGGATGGAGCGCATGTCGGACACCAGGTTGCGATAACCAAAGCTGGCACCGCGCTCGGTCAACATGATGCGTTCGCAGCCGGAGGCCTCCAGCTTACCCACCACGTGAGTCATGTCATCCGGTGACAGAAACTGCCCTTTTTTGACGTTCACCACCTTGCCGGTGGCCGACGCCGCTACCAGCAGGTCGGTCTGGCGACACAGGAATGCCGGGATCTGCAAGATGTCCAGCACCTCCCCTGCCACCCGGATTTCATGCTCGGAATGCACATCCGACAGTATCGGTACCCCCACCTGCTCCCGCACCCTGGCCAGCAGCGCCAACCCGTCTTCCAGCCCCGGACCCCGATAGGAGTCGATGGCGGTACGGTTGGCCTTGTCGTAAGACGCCTTGAAGATAAACGGGATACCCAGCTCGGCGGTGATGTCCCGCAGCCGCTTGGCAGTGTCCAAAATCATCGGGTCGGACTCGATTACACACGGCCCGCCAATAAAAAACAGCGGTCCGCCGCCGCCCAGTGTCAGGTCACCTACGGAAATGGAACGGCTCACGTATCCCCTTTTTTGGATTGGGTCAGGGCCGCCTCGACAAACCCGGTAAAGATCGGATGGGGGCTGACCGGGGTGGACTGATACTCCGGGTGGAACTGCACCGCCAAAAACCACGGGTGGTCGGACCGTTCAACCATCTCGACCAGATTGCCGTCCGGCGAAGTGCCACTGATGGTCAGGCCACTCTGCAGAAGCCGGTCCCGGTAAGCGTTGTTGACTTCGTAACGGTGGCGGTGACGCTCAGAGATCTCTGATGTGCCGTAGACCTTCTCTGCCAACGAGCCCGCCAGGACATGACAGTCGTAGCCCCCCAATCGCATGGTCGCGCCCTTGTTGGTCAACTCCCGCTGACCGGGCAGCAGGTCGATGACCGGGTCCGGGGTCTCCGGATGGAATTCGGAGCTGTGGGCCTCGGCCAGGCCCAGTATCGACCGCATGGATTCGATCACCACACACTGCATACCCAGGCAGATGCCCAAAAACGGGATTTGCTGCTCCCGCGCAAAACGGACCGCAGCCACCTTGCCACGGATACCTCGTTCACCGAACCCGCCGGGCACCAGTACCGCATCGACACCGTTCAACAGGTCGCCCACGCCGTCTTCCAGCGTCTCTGCATCGATCCACTTAAGCGCCACCTTGGTGCGGGTGGGAATCCCCCCGTGGGAGAGCGCCTCGCACAGGCTTTTGTAGGCCTCTTTGAGCTCCACATACTTGCCCACCAGCGCCACAACAACCGTCTCTTTCGGCTCCGACAGGGCGTCTACCACCCGTTTCCAGGGAGCCATGTCCGGCGGCCCACAGTCGATGCCCAGACGTTCAACAATGACCTGATCCAGCCCCTCTTCGTGCAATTCAAGGGGGACCTGATAGATCACCGATACGTCGCGGGCGGTGATGACGGTGCCCAGGTCCATATTGCAGAACAGCGCCAGTTTGCGCTTCAAACCGTCGGTCAACGGATGCTCGGTACGACACAGCAATACATCGGGCTGGATACCGATCTCCCGCAGTTTATTGACCGAATGCTGGGTCGGCTTGCTTTTCAGCTCACCGGCGGCACGGATGTAGGGGATCAATGTTACGTGGGTATACAGCACGTTGCCGCGCCCAACGTCGTAGGGAAACTGGCGAATGGCCTCCAGAAAGGGCAGCGACTCAATGTCACCCACGGTGCCGCCCACCTCAATGATGGCCACATCCACGCCGTTGCCATCGGTGCCCTGCGCCCCCAGCAGGATCGACGACTTGATCTCGTCCGTTACGTGGGGGATCACCTGTACGGTACCGCCAAGGTAGTCCCCCCGGCGCTCTTTGGTGATCACCTGATGGTAGATTTTGCCGGTGGTAAAGTTGGCGTTCTTGCCCAGCCGCACCGAGGTATACCGCTCGTAATGGCCCAGGTCCAGATCGGTCTCGGCACCGTCGTAGGTGACGTACACCTCGCCGTGCTGATAGGGGCTCATGGTGCCTGGATCCACGTTCACATACGGGTCCAGCTTCTGGAACGTCACCGACAGGCCACGGGCCTCCATCAGGTTGCCGATGGAGGCGGCAGCGATGCCCTTGCCCAGCGATGAGAGGACCCCGCCGGTGACAAAAATATACTTGGTCATGACACCCTTCTTGACCCGTTCATGGGGTGGACTCCCCCGTCGTTTTCATCAATCGGGCGACCTCCACCAAGTCGCCCGGCGTATCCACCCGATAGGCGGTATGTTCTGTTGATAACACCTTGATCCTATAACCGGCCTGAAGGAATCTCAACTGTTCCAGCTTTTCCATCTCTTCCAGATTGGATTTGGGCAGCCCGGAGAATGCTGCCAGCGCCGATTTGCGATAAATATAGATGCCAAAGTGGCGATAGAACACCCCCGCTGGCACCGACAGGTGGGCGCCCTGCTCCCGCACAAACGGAATCTGCGAACGCGAGAAGTAGAGCGCGAACTCCTGCCGATCCCGCACCACCTTGACCACATTGGGGTTGCCCAGATCGGCCAGATCGTCCAGCGGATGGCAAAGAGTGCCTACTGTAAGCGATTCGTCTTCAGAGAATGTGCGGATCAGCGGCGTCAACATGGACGGCTCGCTTAATATCTCGTCTCCCTGAATGTTCAGGTAGAGTTGTGCGTCGATGGCCTCGGCCACCTCGGCAATGCGGTCGCTGCCGGTGTCGTGGTCGCCACGGGTCATCACCCACTCACCACCAAACCCGGCCACACAGTTGCCAATGCGCTCATCATCGGTGGCCACCACCACCCGATCCACACCGGGAATGGCGGCGGCAGCCCGATAGGAGTGTTCAATCAACGGGCGACCCAACAGGTCTGCCAGCGGTTTTCCGGGAAAGCGGGTAGAACCGTAGCGGGCGGGCAACACCCCCAGCACATGGGTGCCAGCGGCGCTCATTACATCAAATTGCCGATCCGGCCCAGACGGGTGCCGGACCAGTAGATAATGACCGCCTTGCCCTGAATCTTTTGCCGCTTCACAAACCCCCAGTAACGAGAGTCCAGGCTGTGGTCGCGGTTATCACCCATCACAAAATAGGAGTCATCCGGCACGGTCACCCGGCCCAGATTGTCACGCGGCATCAGCTCTGCCGGGTAGATGTTGGGGTCGTCGTTGTGAGCAGTCGGGGTAATGTACGGCTCACCGTTTAAGTAGACCACCTTGTTGACCACCTCAATGGTGTCACCGGGCAGGCCGATCACCCGCTTGATGAAAAACTTGGTTTCATCCTCCGGGTACCTGAACACGATCACATCGCCGCGCTGCACATCCCGCAGGGCCAGAATGCGGGTATCGGTAAACGGCAATTTGGTGCCGTAGATGAACTTGTTGACCAGCAGATGATCGCCGATCTGGAGGGTTTCCTCCATGGAGCCGGAGGGGATTTTAAACGCCTGAATAATGTAGGTACGAATGACCAGCGCCAGCACCACCGCAATGGCCAACGCCTCGGCATACTCCCGAAACTTGGAGCGGGGGGCCACCTCAGGTACCTGTCGTTCCAGTTCTTCTGACATTACTCGTCCACCCGCAACACCGCCAGAAAGGCCTCCTGCGGGACCTCTACACTACCCACCTGTTTCATACGCTTTTTCCCGGCCTTCTGCTTCTCCAGCAGTTTTCGTTTACGGGTAATATCGCCACCATAACACTTGGCGGTAACGTTCTTGCGCAAGGCCTTGACCGTGGTACGGGCAATCACCTTATTGCCAATCGCTGCCTGAATCGCCACATCATACATCTGTCGGGGGATGAGCTCTTTCATCTTTTCGGCGATCACCCGACCACGCTGCTGGGAACGCTCTTTATGCACGATAAACGACAACGCATCCACCGTCTCACCATTCAGCAAAATATCCACCCGTACCAAGTCCGCCAGCCGGTAGTCGATCGGCTCATACTCGAACGAGGCATACCCCTGAGTCGCGCTTTTGATGCGGTCGTGAAAATCGAGAATCACCTCGTTAAGCGGTAATTCAAAGGTCACCGACACCCGTTCCCCGCCCAGATACTGCATGTCGCCCTGAATGCCCCGGCGTTCGTGGCACAGGGTCATCACACTGCCTAAATGCTCCTCCGGGGTGATGATGCTGGCGCGGATATACGGCTCTTCCAGTTTGTCGACCTCGTTCAACGGAGGTAACCCGGCCGGGTTGTCGATCTCGACTACCACACCGTCGGTGCGGGTTACCCGGTAAACCACCGTAGGCGCGGTAGAGACCAGAGTCAGTGCATACTCCCGCTCCAGCCGCTCCTGAATAATCTCCATGTGCAGCAGGCCCAAAAACCCGCAGCGGAACCCAAACCCCAACGCCAGCGAAGTCTCCGGCTCAAACACAAACGAGGCGTCGTTGAGTTGCAGCCGCTTGAGCGCCTCACGAAGGTCTTCAAACTGGGCCGCGTCAGCCGAATAGAGGCCACAATACACCAGTGGCCGAATCTGCTTGAATCCGGGCAACGCCTCGGCACAGGGCGCGACGTCGTCGGTGATGGTGTCACCTACCCGACAGTCGTTCAACGACTTGATGGCGGCAGTAAAATACCCCACCTCCCCGGCCAGCAGTTGCCCGGTGACGCTGATGGCCGGTAAAAACGTCCCGACTTCGGTCGTTTCAAAGGTGCTGCCGGTGTGCATGGCACGTAGCAACTGGCCCTTTTTCAAGGTGCCCTCAATCATCCGTACCAGCACCACCACCCCCCGGTAATTGTCGTACCAGGAGTCGGTGACCAACGCCTTTAGCGGCGCATCCGTGGCACCGGTCGGCGGAGGAATGCGATGGACAATGGCCTCCAGAATGTCTTCAATGCCGATCCCCATCTTGGCACTGGCGGGAATGGCATCTTCAGCCGGCAAACCGACCATCTCCTCCACCTGCAACTGGGCGGCGGTCACATCTGCCGACGGCAGGTCGATCTTGTTGATGACCGGCACGATCTCCAGGTCCAGGTCCACCGCCTGATAGAGGGTTGCCAGCGTCTGTGCCTCGACCCCTTGTGTGGCGTCCACCACCAGCAGCGCCCCTTCACAGGCGGCCAGTGAGCGCGACACCTCGTAGGTAAAGTCCACATGGCCGGGGGTGTCGATCATATTGAGCAGATATTCGTTACCATCTTTGGCCCGATAGGTCATGCGGACCGCGTGGGCCTTGATGGTGATGCCCCGCTCCCGTTCCAGGTCCATGTCGTCCAGCAACTGGTCCTGCATCTCGCGCTTTTCCACCGAACCGGTAAACTCCAGCAAACGATCCGCCAGCGTAGATTTGCCGTGGTCAATGTGGGCGATGATGGAGAAGTTTCGAATATGCGAGAGCAAAGGGGTGTTCCACTTTCGTCCACCGAAAGCGATGGAAATGAATCCCGCAAGTATAAGGGTTTACCGGTGGGAGCCACAAGCCTGAACCGAAGGGTAAGCGGTTACACAGGAGGGCCGGAAAGAGGCGATGCGGTAAAATTACAGCCCCGTAAGGCGGCGGTCAGAAAAAAGCCGCTCGGCAGTTGCCTAGGGCAGTAGTAATAACTCAGCAGATGGAGCCGACTCACAACCGGCTCCGGATACCGCCACAATGCGGTAGGCCACAGTGCTGGTCTGACCGACTACGCTCCGGTCAATAAAACGCGGTTCCGTGAGTGCTGCTGATGTGATCCGCGTCACCGTGCGTGCTGCCGGATCGGTAGGCGAATCGATACGCTCTACGTGGTAGCCCATCACCCCACTGGCCAGCGGGGTCCAGACCAGAATGACACCGCGCCGTCCCTGACTGGGAGAGAGGGGCGGGTCAGGGGCCAGAGGGATGGCCCCGCTGGAGAGGGCAGAGCCAATCGTTAGTTCAGCGGTGTAGATCCCCGGCACTGCAGAGGGCGGCATCACGATTTGTTGCTCGGTAGCAAGATTATGGCTGACACCGTTGGCATCCACCAATGTCATGCTGCGCACCGCACACACCCCGCCAGTATTGACCGGCGGTTTCCAGGACAAGGTCACCGGCGTATCGGAGGTGAGCCCTCCGGTGATGGTGTTGTAGGGGGTATGAACCTCCAGCGACCACACCTCTGGTGTACTGCCGGAACGGATATCGTGTTTGTAATAACGCCCGGCTTCCGGCTCAGACGGGTGCACAAACCAGGCCTGCACCGGCCCCATGCGGAACGCCAACGCATCATAACCGCCATCAAAACCGGTGCTCGCTGCAGCGTCAATCCCGGCGATGAGTCCGGTGCCCGCCGACGCTCCATCAAATGGCCCGGTCACGGTGAACTGCACTGACATTGCGGGCGTCTGGCCATAGGCCCCTGTCACCAACAGTACCGGCAACAACAGGGGTAATAACAGGGCGCCTGCCACCCGGCGACACATGGTGAAAAGGAGGGTCATGGGTGAACCACCTCCACAAAGTAAGACAGCGCCCCGTTAGGTGTGCCACCAAGCTGAATGAAGTAGGCCCGGAAGGGCAGCAACATATCGCTGGCGGTCACCGGCTGGATCTGTAACACGCCGTTCACTACGGTAGAGAATCCCAACTCCGGATTGATCACCCCGTCGGTTACTGCGGTCGTAAACGGCTGGTTGTATTGCACCACATTGGCCCCATCCACACCCACAATACGCAGGCTGCTGACAGCCACTGGCTGGGCATAGGGATTCCCTATCAGACCGGCGTTCTGGTTGGGGATGGCCACCCGCGTAAAGCTGGGCTGGTCCAGACCTTCAACATCCAGCACCGATTGGCGACCGATCGCCTGGACGAAGATCCCCTCACCCGGAACAAACCGATCCGGCGTAGCGTCGGTAAAGTCGATGGGAACAAAATCACCACCCGTGGCCGCATTCACCGTCGGGTCCCAACGATAGGCGGTGACCACCGGTGTCTCTCCGTTGGCACACGCCGGTACCGGGCCCACGCCGGTGGTCGGCGCGTTGGCAGGCACACAACTACCGACCAGTGGCGACAACAGTGGCAGAATGTCCGGGGTCACCAGCGCACCAGGTGGCGAAATGGGGTTGAGCCCGCGGCGCAGCGCCGTATGAATGATCACCGTATTGGAAAGGGTCGAGGCAAATCCAGAACGAGAGTAGCCGATCACAGTGACATACAACCGGGCATTCTCCGGCAGATCTGTCAGCGTGAACGTCTGCACCAGATTGGTGACGCCGGGCAACAATGGTAGCTGCACCGAGTGAATATCGGCTGCCGTTGCCACGGCCATTGGTACGGTGGACCAACGAATCTCATAGCGCTCAACGCGCCCTTCCGGTGATAAGGGTGAAGTCCACCGAAGACCCACGGCATCGTTTCGTACGGTCCCGGCAATCACCGACAAGTCGGACACCGCACTGGGCTGCGTGGGGTTTATGCCCGGATCAGTCAAGGTCGTTCCAGAAGCCAGTGCCAACGGCGGAGCCAACTGGGTCAACACGCCGTTGTTGCTCTCGTAGCGAACCGGCACCACCGCCATGTAATAGAGCTGCCCTGGAGAAAGTCCCGTCACCGTGAACGATTGGCGCAGACCCGCCGCCACTGGTGCTGGCGGATGCAGGGCTGCCTGGGCGAGGGAGAAGCAGATCTGGCCTGCCAGCGCCGCACAATCGGCCACTGCGCTGTCGTCCACAATCGGGGTCGATGCCACACGGACTTCGTAACCGACCGGGTTGCCGGTGGGAACCGTCCAACTTAAGGTCAGGGCATTCTGTCCGCGACTGCTGACCACCAGATCGCCGATGGCCGATGGTACCGCGCTGGCGGTTCGTAGGCTGGGCACGTTGGAAATCGGCGCGTACTGCGTGCTGTCTTCATCTTCACCCTTCACGGCAAAGTAGTATGTCGTACCAGCATTCAGGCCAGTCACCAGGAAGCTGTTACTGACACCTCGGGTATTGCCCGCTCCATCCACAGACGGAGTGAGTCGCTCGGTACGGGGCACCCGATCAAACGGAGTGAAGAAGTTGTTGTTACCACCCACCTCGGAGATATTAATGGTGGAAATTCGCAGATCGTAAGACTGCACCGGGCCGTTAGCGGGCACCCCGGCGTCGTCAGCAACACCGGTCCAGCTCAACTGGATCATGGTCTCCGGGTTGGCTCCGGCCACGGCGGCAAGGTCGGTCACCGCCTCCGGTGGAACCGGATCGGCTGCCAGAGTCGTCACCGTCAGGACATTCGACAGCGCGGATACATTGACCCGCAACGACTCCTGCCCGTTCGCCAGTTTCAGGCTGGGACGATCACCGGTCTTCAACGCAACGGTATAGCTTCCTACCGCACCAAAATCGACCACTACCTGCTGGACTGTTCCGGCAACCCCCGGCAACGGCGGGTTTGGCACCTGGTTGGCATCCGAGAAACGTATCTCCCCAGGCAGCACAGTCGCGTCGTCGTCCACGATGGTGAGGTGAGACCAACGGATATCGTAGCCTCCGGCCTGCCCGTCGGTTGCCCCATTGTCGCCGGGTGCTGCCCACTGGACTGTAGCACTGGCTGAGCCGACCCCAACCTGGCTCAACGATACTGCTGCAGGGGCTGCCGCGTCAGTACGGTAAGCCACCGTACCGGTTCTGCCAAAGTGGTTCACCAGGTCGGGCTTACCCGGCCGTGATGCCCGCAGTACATGATTGGTAGTGGCGTTAGTAAGCTCATCTGCTGTCGACCAGCCAAACCCGTTCCAGCGATACAGATAGGTCGTCTGTATTTTAGGGGCAGAGTTATCGGTGATTCCGTCATCGACTACGACTACTGCCAGCATGTCGTTTGACTCTGGATCCTTGGAGATATCGACTGATGTCTGGATCGGACCATGAATTGGCAGGTCCACACCCACCTGCCAGACACCTTGCGGCGCTGCAGATGCCTCCCAGGTCCGGTACTGAATATTGCCCCGGAATGTCTTAAACCTGCTGACAGCAAAACCGTACAGCGCAACCAGCTTGGTGGGTGATACCCATTCCAGATCAAAGTTTTGGGCCTCTTTTACCTGGCTGGACGGACCCAGCGCCAAACGCGGGGAAAGCACTGTACCGGAACTGGGAACCCAGCCACCATCCCAGAATGTTGCTACCAACGATCGGTTAAAGTTGGTCCGGTTAAAGAAAGCCCCGGCCACAGCAATACGGTTTCCAACCGGTGCTGCCCGTGCCGCCAGGAAGGTCGGACCCCGCCCTGGCTGGAGTACAAGACTGGAGGACGGCTGTACAAATGGCCCGGCCCATCCGTTGACCGGATCCCAAGTGGCTGCCTGCAAATTATCCGGCGTATCGGTACCCCAAAAGGCCACCGCGCGACCACTCTGGGACTCCCACGCCCCATCGAAGCTGGCCTTGACGAATTCAACCGGGTCCGAGTTCGATGGGCCCTGTGCCGCGTTGTTAGTCAACAAACTGCCCGGACCATTCACATCAAACTGGCTGATAAACGCGCCGCTGGTGCCCGCAGCACCATCCCAGATGATGGCCTGAACCTCCATGTTGTGGGTGACATACATCACCAGAATGCGCTGGCTGCCCTTTTGCGGTATCAGTCGCACCCACAGGGGGCGACCGTTGGCATTGGGAGATACCCCACCGATTGATACCACACCACCCACATCTGCCACACCCTGCTTCAAACGGACAAAGCTCAGGCCAGGACCGCTGCCATAGACTACCAGCCCGGCACCCGCGCCAGCCTGCTCGTAGGCGATATCAAACGGGTGACCATGCCACTCGGGTGTAGGGAAACCGACACTCGTCAACTCCGCCTGAGTAAAAACAGCGTTCCAGTCGGTCGAGCCGGGTAGCCGGCGGTAGACCCGCAGGTGAGGCTGGAAATTTTGATCCTTGTAGCGGGCCACAGCCAGCATATACTCGCCTGGGTTGACCGGATTCGAATGAAGCTTGAGTTGATAATCGGTGGAAGCCGCAGCGTGCGGGAGTTGGGTGCCTGCCGGGTTGGATGCTAATGCCGGGCCGATCGGCCCAACCCCGGCCCAGTCACGCACCTCCAGTCCATTGGTACCGATCCCCGCAAGATAGGCAACCACTGCATCGCCGTGGCGCGCCGGGGGCTCGACAGGTACCAGAATCCGTCCGACACCTCCATCCTCGTTGACCAGTTTCAACTCCATGGTGCCACTGGCAGAGGCGGCGGCATCGTACACTATCCGAACCAGATTGCTGGCAATCCAGGCTGGCTGACTACCTGGTGCGGGATCAAAGTCCCGCAGGGTAATACCGGGGGTAAACACCTCGACTCTCACATCCCGGTCGATGTTGCCACCGTTAATCAGCATGGAAGTAGCAACCGTATTACTGGTCACTACCGCCGGCTGGGTAGAGGACAGTACCGGCGACGCGCTGATGATTAGCGCATCTGCCAGGGTATCCTGACCAGCCGCCGACGTAACGGTTACTGCAGCAGCGCCCGGTACGGTATCCGGTGGCATGGTCAACGAGAAGGTGACGAGGCCATCGTTCACAACACTCATATTGCTCACGGCCAGACCCGCCCGATCAAAGGACACTGCCAAATTAGCAGCCGTAAACCCTTTGCCCAGTAACTGAATATTGTGGACGATTCGGGGCATCCAGCCGATCAGCCCCAGACGGTTGACACTGTTTGGCACCAGGATGGCACCCACAGTCGGCCCAACACCGTTAGAGACCAGCAGGAAATTGCGCTGCTCGGCAACGGCTCCGTCGCCATTGATGACACGAACCGTGCGCATGCCAGGCAGCGCGGTTCCCCCCACCGTTACAGAATAGGACACGGAGGTAGAGGTCGCGCTTACCCCGGAAGTTTGAATCGTACTATCAATACTGCCATCGGCATTCAGGAAGATGACCTGCGGGGTGCCGCTGAAGCCCTGCCCCGACATGCTATCGCCAAGGGTGGCACCTACATTTACCGCCACCGCAGTACGGGCGTTAATGGTGAACCCGGATGTCACCTCCAGCATGTTGGACTGGCTCTTGCGGCCCCGATCCTTGTTGGCAATAGTGATCGCGTGACTACCGATCGATGCATCGGTCTCTACCAGTACGGTCGCAATCAACAGGTTGGGGGTCTGCGGTTGCACCGATAGCACCCGCACACCGGCGTCGCCCAGTCCCCGGTCACAGTCACCACCGATACAAACCCGCGGATTGATCGTGTCAAAGTTAAATCCGGAGATGCTCAGGTCCACCTGGGTGCCACGAATTACCGAGCTCGGCGTCACCTGTGAGATGACCGGCGCAGGTGTCACAGTAAACGGATGGCTGGAATTGGTACCGTCCGGGTTCTGGACAGTAATCGTACCCACTCCAACGTCGGTACCGCTCACCACCCGAATCTGCATTTGACCAGACGTCACTGTCGTACCACCCACATCGATGGAACGGAAGTTAGCCAACTTGGACAAACTGCTCGGGGTGCTGCTATCCAACGGGTTATTAGAGGAGCTCAGCCGCTCTACCCCCTCGGCGCTAAACGAAATGTCGTGCAACGACAGATCGGACGACATGCCCTGCCCACCCAGCAGGAGTGTAACCCCGGTCGAACGACCGGATACCACAGTACCTCCACCCACACCCACCACCGATGGGGTGACTGACTGAAGGATCAGTTTCGGACCCACACCAAAGCCGTTGAGCAGCACACCAGACGGTCGGGTACTACGGTTGGTCACGGTCAGATCCCGCGGGCCCACAACGGCATCATTATCGGCCCGTGCAGTAATCTGAATCTGGGTGGAATCAACCACCGTAGTACTCAGTACAGTAACCCCGGCACCCAAATCGACCACCGCATCAGAGATGAAGTTTTTACCAGTGATGGTATAGCTTCCGGTAAGCCCCGGCTTCAGCCCCGAAGTTGGCGACCGCGAAATCACCACCGGCTGAGGATTACCGACCCACGGGGTAAACAGATCTTCACCGCCATCGGCGTTGGTCACCCGCAAAGTAGTAGACGTTGTTGCAATATCGGTCGGTACGGTCACGGTAGCGGTCAATACCCCGTTGTTTACCGAGGTCACCCCGACCTGTATCTGCTGGTCGTCCAATGAGATCACCGCACCCGGCTGCAGGTTGCTACCGGTAACGGTAATAACAAACGTCTCCTGACCCCGATCGGGTACCACCGTGGCGATGACCGGCGCCGGGTTAATGCGGATACCGCCAACGACAGTGCTGCTACCGGCTGCACCAGTAACGGTCACATCCACCAGGCCGCTGGTCACGACGGTGGTATCAAACAGCACATCCAGATGCTGCTCTGCCGCCGGGTTCGGCTCGCAGCCAACAAACTGCTGAGCAGGGGGATCGGTGGCTACCCCCGGACAACCGCCCGGCGCAAACCGCATGGAGACCCCCGGGCTGGTACTTACTCCGGTGACATTAAACGCCCCCGGAACTCCAAAATCGTACCCCAATACTTGCGCACGAATGGCGCTCAGGCCTGGCCCTGCCTCTGGCAACTGAATTCGGGAGACTGCCGGAATGGCCCCACCGGGGCTCGTTACCGTAAACCCGTTAGCAAGGGTAAAACTGCCGCCATTGGGCTGTTGCAGGCGGACGTCATAACCGCCCAGCGGTGCATTAGCTGCCGCCGTAACAGTCAATTTTAGTACCGTGTCAGACGATGTGCCGGTATTGATCGTCGCAGTCACCGGTTGCACCACGCCGCCACGCAAAAACTCAACGGTAGCGCCTGTTACTTCGAGGAAGCTGGCATTCAGGTCAACCGGCACCACCGCACCTTGCACCATCCGGTTAGGTACCATCCCACGAGCCACCGGCACCGGAGCCACCGGGAACCGGTCAAACACGATACCGCCGCTGAGGTCCGCATGGCGCAACATCACCGTGTATCGACCCACCGAAGCGGCGCTGTCTGCCGATATCGGTACTGTCAGCCCCGGTGTGGTGACCGTTCCACCGGTGAGCAGTGGGGACTGGAACAGGATGGTATCGCCCGCCACCACGTTGGCCCCCGTTAACGTAACCGGGAAGTTGGAACTGCCCTGAATAACACCGTCAGGGACATAGTTGTTCAGACCGGTCAACGGCTGCACAAAGGTGGTACCCGCAGCACCTGCATAGGACGGAATCAAGGTAAAGGGGCTGGTCCCACCGGGAGCGGTCACCGAGCCAGTAAAGCTGCTGGTACCACTGTAATAAAGCGCAATTCGACCACCGCCACCACCACTGCCAGCCGCATCTTCATTTGGCGGCGAGGCTAGCCAATTGGAGGCATTCCCCCCTCTGGCCCGAATCGTACCCGAACCGGAAAGGTTACCGACCCCCGGCCCGCCGTTCTGACCGACCAGCAGGAGGATGCTGCCACCGGCACCACCACCGGCACCCTTGATGTTTGTAGGGTTCCCCGGTGCGATGTCACCTACGCCATCAGTGGCGGAGAACGCACCGTTGGTGCCGTCTGCCAGAATGCTTCCATCAATGGTGGCGTTACCCTGGACCTCCAGCACCACCGCACCGCCGCCATCACCACCCTCGTGCCAGTATCGACCCGTCTCGTAACCGGCACCACCGCCACTGCCCGGCCGCAGGGGAATACCAGCAAAACAGGTAACCGGTGGGCAGTCGTCACTTAACACATCGTAGGTATGGCCGCCCTTGCCAGGGAAAAATGCGTCACCGCCTGCACCACCATTACCGCCACCGGTACCGGAGTTTTTACGACGTTCATCACTGACGAACTTATCACTATTACTGCCCGCGCCAGGGCCCTGAGCCAAATTAACCTTACCGTTCACACCCGGTTGCAATTTGGCACCAATAAAACCGTTGCCGGACGCATCAATCACACCCGCTGCACCAACGATCAGATCCCCCCCGACCCGCAAGCGTACATAGCTGCTGTTCGAGTCGATGACCAAGGTACCGTTGGTGACCTCTACGTTGTTGATCACGTTGACGACGATGTCACCCTGCAGGGTCAATACCGCACCACCATTCAGGGTGATATGGTCCAGCGACAGGGGCAAGGACCCATCAATGGTTTGACTACCGCCCACCAGATCAATGCCCAACGGTGCTCCCAGCGGTAACGTAAAGCTCGGCGAACTCTGGCCGTTGGGGTTGGTAATCATCAGATCGACTCCGGTGGCCGGAGCAAACGTATCCAGGGTGATGTTGATGGCCTGCGCACCCAACACAGTCTGGTTGATCAACTTACCGGAGGCGCTGACTACCGATACCACCGCCTCAGGATCAAAGCCGGTACCCGTAATGGATACCGATTGGCTCAACTCTCCGCTGGTCAACTGGCCGGGGTTGAGCCCGGTAATCAAGGGGACCGGCTCAATCGTCAACAGGGCCCGCGCCTGCCCACCGGTGTCCCGAACCAGTGTCAATACTCGCGGCACGGAGAAATCCGCATCGGTGGCGACCGTCAAATCAAAGACAACAGAGGTCGCCGTGGCATTTCGTACGTTGGATGCACTTACGCCGGAACCGGATACCAGCACTTGCGACGCATTCAATATGGAACCCAGCCGGGACCCACTGACGGTCACGGTGGTGACTTGTCCTTGAGGAACACCCGCCGGGCTGAGACTAAAGATACTCAGCCCATCAGTGACCGACAGTAAACTGGTTGTGGATATAAATGTGCCGCCGTCTGGATTGGTGACCCTGACCTGCCGCCCGCCGAGCGTGGCAAACGGTAACAAATCGACAGTGACAGCCGCTTCCAGCGGGCTCACCGGCAGGACGTCACGGACGATAATATCGCCCGCGGGAACAAATTCGAAGACAGCCCCCTCCTGCAGGTTTTGCCCACGTACGGTCAACAGTACTCCGTGAGCGCCCTGGCCAAGTTGCGGAGCGACCACCGCACCCAACGACACGCTATCCACACGGGTGCTGCTGCGGATCTCCAACTCACCGACAGCCGTACCAAAACTGCTGTCAGGATTGGTTACTGTAACGTCGATCAATCCCGGAGTGGCATTACCTGCCAAACTGACCAATCCGGTCAGAATGCCCTCATTGGCAGGCGGACCTGAAAACGAAAACACCGGGGGGGTAATATAATCAATCCCGCTGGCGGCAAAACTTACCGAGGCGCCAGACACAATGCCACGCCCACGCGCCTCCAGCGCCACCGACGACACATCTTGCAATACACAGCCACTCGCCGCGCCCACCGGCGTACAGGAGCCCACCCCGGTAGCGGACATCCGAATGCCATTGGGCCGTTCCAGTACCTGCAATCCGCCGGTAAGCAACTGGGGAGCGCCACCCGGATTGGTGAGTTCCAGCGTATAGGAGCCCGGTGCCACATCGCCAATATCGACGTTAATACGGATCAGCCGGGACGACAGGAAACGGACATCATTGACGGTCACTCCATCCGGAACAAACGTGACTGTCGGCACATTTAAAAAGCCGGCACCTGAAATATCAATGGTGCGGTTTACCGCAGTGGCGCCAATCGCCGCTGGAGAGGTGCCGTTACTGGCGGTTGCCGTAACCGTCGGTGCAGAAGGGGGCAGGGAGAACCGATAAGCAATGTCCGCAGCTTCGGTATTTACCGGTAGCGTCACCCCTTCGTTCCGACCGATTTGCCACGCTATGCCATTCCAGGAATAAACACGCAGGACACCGTCATCCCCCGGATTGCTGGCGTTTTCATCAACCACAGCGGCCAGCAAATCACCACCACCGGCATCGGCAGTCAATGACACCCAGCGGACCTCTTCACGATCAGACGGACCATCCAACGACACCACACCACCCCACCCGGTGGCTTCTGTCCACCGTCGAGATCGCGGTGCCGCATTGGGCGGCCCCGGTACAGTAGCGGGCGGAATAATTGGTGGTGACGCCTTCTGGATACCGTAGACCACCGTCGCTTCGTCAAAGGTGCCAGACCACACCACGTCGAACGGGCGCTGGTCTCCGGCATAGGAAAGGTGGTCGATATCACTCAACAGCGGGGTGCTCAGTTGGGCGAAGGTTTGGCCCCAGCGGACTCCCCCCCAGATCTGCCCGAACAGCCCACCACTGGTTGTGCTGTTCACTAACGCAACCAGATTTCGACCGGAGGCAGCGGCCAGGCGTAGCCAGATGATTTCATCTGAGGACGAAGACGAAGCGGTTAACGCACCCTCCAAGGTCCACGAGGCACCATCCCAATGACCCACACCGGGGATGACATCACCAGCAACCGCCCATGCGACCATGGCTTTCTGGCTACCCGAAGCCCCCCAATAGACGGCGTCAAAACCCATCGTGGCTGTAGATACCAGCCCATTGGCACCAATCAGTAGTTGTTCGCTAGCAGCATCAAAACCGCTGGCGGAGACTGCAGTGCCAGCATGCCAGACAACCGCACACAACGCCCGGTTATCGTTGAGGTAGACAACCAGCGCTTCAGTGCCTGTCGCATTGGCAACGGTGCGTACCCAGCGCACATCGTGAACACCACCGCATTCAGGGTTGGTGCGAGGAATTGCACCAGAGGTCACCACATTGCCGGGGGCCGCCGGTCCACCAATCACTTGATAGGACAGCCCACCATTCGTGCCGTAGGCAACCAGATATCGCTCTGCCAGCACCCCGGACACGGATGCCACATCAACCACACGCTTGCTACCGACAGCGTTCACTACCGAAATCGGTGCAGAAGGGGCTTGCCAGACAGGGTTTTGCCCGGCGTCCAATAAGCGCTCTTGCAGGTAGAGCGTGCCACCGGCCAGACTGGCTAACAGCAGTTCTCCGGTTGCTCGCCCGGACTGGGAGACTACCCAGTCCGGCTTGTGCGGAATGAGAGACGCACTGGCATTGCCCCAGCCAAACCCATTCCATCGACGGGTAAGCGGTGTCGAGGCACCGGCCTGCGCATAGATCAAATCGGCCTGGGTAATCCCTGCCGGGGGCGCCTCCAGCCGCAAGGATAGTGGTGCCGAAACCCCGCCGTCGCCGTTGTCTACAGTCAGGTTACGCAGGTCAAAAGTAGGATCTGGATTTTGTTCTATCAGATTGGCGTCAATCGATACCGATATCACCGCCGTCAACTGGGTAAAGCTGTCGAACTGGACCGACTGAACGGTCGCGCCCGTGCCCGATATATTGACCTGTGCACCGCTGATAAACCCGCTGCCGGTCAATACCACTGGCAACAATTCACCCACCACCATGGACGGGGGTGTGATTTGAGACAGGATGGGATTGGAGAGAATCGTCAGCGAACGGCTGTTTAACGATCGGCCCTGATTGCCATTCTGTACCGACACCGCGATCACCTCGGCAACGGCCTGCTCCGACACCTTAACCGGTACAGTAATCCGCGTTCCAATACTGTTGACTACGGCCGGACCAGTTGCAGAAATCGAGGCCGGGGTGAAACTCAGTTGGGCGGCACTGTCAAAGTTGGTCCCGACCACTGACAGGGTCAGGCTTGCGCCTCGATCCACCTGCGTGATTGCCACCCCACCCGATTCCAGACCGGTCATCACCGGGGCCGGAGCCACCGTAAACACCGGAGTCGCTGCAGAAATCGAGGTGTCCGGGTTGCGGACCTGGGCTGACCGAGGGTTATCAATCGGCAGCGCACTGGCAGTCGGGTCGACAGACAACACAAAAGTAACCAGTGTGGGGGATGCCACAGCCACCGATGAAATGGTCAGGCCATTGGCCGGAAAACCCTCCGTAGCACCACCAAAGGTCAGGGCAGATCCGACCACAAACCCGGAGCCCGTCAACGACATGGCCACACCAGTCGCCCCTTGGCCAAGCACGCTGGGGCTCAAGGAAGTTACTACCGGCGGCGGCAGGGCGGGTGCGACGATACAGGTGCCGGCAGCACCGTCGGTAGAGAGATTATGAGAGGGGGTTCCCCGGAGGCCGCCCACGCACGATACATTGCTGGTCTGACTCAAGGCCGAACTGCCCACGGGTCCGTTCTGGCCGGTGTAATAGATGGCGATACGGCCACCACCACCACCGCCACCGTTAGCACCGGGGCTGCCTCCCGGGGTACACGCTGAACCGGTATAGCCGGGGCCACCCCTGCCGCCTACCGAGCGCACCACCACTGTCCCGACACCGGCGTTGGTCAACAGGTCGCCAGTTCGTAACAGAATAGAACCACCACTGCCACCACCACCGCTGGCGCGATTGTTGCCCCCCACGCCTGAGATCCCGGCAGCACCATCTACGGTAATCAAGCCATCCAGCGTGGTCGTACCGGCAATAATAAGGCGAACCGCTGCACCACCATTACCACCGGCACCCAGCGTCAGCGGCATACCACTACCCGGCTTGCTGTCGCCACCCCGGCTACCGGGTAAGGAGGGGGCCGACACACTGCCGTACGCACTACCGCCAATGGTTTCGTTTGAAAAAGAGCGGCCAGCGTTACCACCGCCACCGCCACCGCCAGCACCACTACCCGGACAACCAAACTGAAACGGCGTCGCCCCCGCGCCAATCCCCAGCACATTGGCGATGCCACTACCACCCACGCCATTGAGCTGGCCACCGGTGGCCACGGTAAAGTCGCCACCGACTGTAATCGTCAGCGCCTCGGTGGTACCTATAAGTTGCAGCGTAGCACCCGCCTCGATCACCAGATTGCCAGTCACTACCAAGGTGCCCGACCCGACCATCGTCGCCTGAACGCCCCCCGCCTGAATGGCAAGGTCGCCGTTGCAGGTCATCGCCTGCAACCCGATACCGCCGGGGTCCATTTCGCTGGCCACACCACCGCCCGCAGGAGTACACATTGCTGCCGCCTGCGCACCGGACGCGGTCAGGAACAGCACGGCCCCCACACTGAGCAAAATTGTGATTAGTCGACCCAGAAAAAGCATCCACTACCTGCGTTTGCTGCTACCGGTGTGCGCATCACACCCGTACACAGCCTCATAAACCTACCCACGATACTACCGAATTTTATGCACAGACCTTGCCGAAAACCGGCCTCCTGGCGAAAAATAACCTACCCACCACCACAACCGGAGCCTGTGCCGCACCCTTACGGTTTACCACCGGACCACCCATACCGGCCACACCCGCCGTTATTGGGTGGATTGGGAAAAACAATGCCCAATATTTGGACCGTCACTGCCCGTTTACGACACATCGTACCCCAAAATCCGGCTGATTCAGGGTGCTGATCACTGCGTATCGATTTGCGGCACGTAAATAGGCCAGTGAGGAGATCCATCCCCCTCCCTTGAGTACATGGAACTTTTCACCAAACGCCTGTCGCTTCAAAGT
>JALWRU010000104.1 GCA_026994095.1 Nitrospira sp.
CAAGTACATGCTACGACGGCAGAGCGATCAGAAAGTCTTTTTCCAGTTGCGGCCCGACATTATCATCAAGCGCGACGGTCAGGCGACGCTGATTATCGATACCAAGTGGAAGCGGCTGGATAGCACCTTCCCTCGGGCGGCCAGTGATGCAGACATTCGGCAGGTCTACGCCTATGGAAAAATTTACGGGGTGTCTCACGTTGTGTTGCTCTATCCAATGGCCAAAGCATCACCCCGTACCGAGGCCCTGACAAGCAAGGAAGGCAATCAACCCATCCACATCACGCTGGCCGAGGTGCCGGTGGGGGAAGGGCAAGAGCAAGCGCTGGACCAACGCCTAAGCGAGCTGGTCGTACCCCATCTGGAACTGGAGGCCCTATGAATTTCACCTTCCTGCACGCCGCAGACATCCATCTGGACAGCCCCATGATCGGCCTCAGCCGGTATGAGGGGGCGCCGGTCGACACCATGCGCCGGGCCACGCGGGATGCCTTTGTCAACATGGTGAGCCTTGCCATCGATGAGGCGGTGGCCTTTGTGGTGATCGCTGGCGACCTGTTTGATACCGAACTGAAGGACATGAACAGCGGGCTGTTTTTTGCCGCCCAGATGGCCCGTCTGAATGAGGTGAACATCCCGGTCTACATCCTGCACGGCAACCACGACGCCAAACATGCGGTCACAAAGACTTTGCCGCTGCCCGACAACGTGCACGTCTTTTCGTCGAGAAAGGCCACCAGCGTGCAGGTGCCCGATCTGCCGGTGGTGCTGCACGGCCACAGCTTCGCCCAGCGAGAGGTCATGGATAATCTGGCCGAGGGCTACCCGGATGCAGTCCCCAATCGGTTCAACATCGGTGTGCTGCACACCGCGCTGGAAGGCCATGCCCGGCATGCCAATTACGCCCCCTGCACCGTGCAGCAGCTGGTTGCCAAGGGGTATGGCTACTGGGCGCTGGGGCATGTGCATGAATATGCGGTCATGCATGACGATCCGCCGGTGGTCTTCTCCGGCAATCTGCAAGGGCGCAATATTCGTGAGACCGGGGCCAAGGGGTGTGTGCTGGTCACTGTGGAAGATGGTCGCGCCATCCACACCAGTCACCGGTCGGTGGATGTGGCCCGCTGGGTCCGCCTGTCGGTCGATATCACCTCCTGTGAGCAGTTGGAAGATGCCCTCAATCGGGTCCGGGAGGCCCTTACCACCGCGCTTGACGAAGCAGACGACCGCTTGCTGGCGGTGCGGATTGATTTGACCGGCAAGACCCACCTGCACAGCCCTCTCACCATGAACATGGCCGATGTGGTGAACCAGATCCGTGCGCTGGCCCTGCAATTGGGTGTGGAGCAGGCCTGGGTGGAAAAGGTCAAAATTGCCACCAGCCCCCGGCTGGACCCGGAGGCGTTGGCAGCGCGGCAGGACGCGGTTGCTGATCTGGATCAGAGCTTTGCAATGGCCCTGTCAGATGAGGACTTTCTGGCAGGTCTTAAGCAGGAACTGGGGCTGTTAACCCCCCATTTAAGCCCGGATGTGATGGGCGACATGCCCGGAAAACCCGATCCGGAAGAGCTGGACTTGATCGACCATCTGCAACAGGGAGACCTGGCCACCATCCTCGCAAAGGCCCGCACCCTGCTCACCTCCAACCTGACCGAGGAGGGCTGATCGTGCGCTTCAACCACCTGGATTTGATCCGGTTCGGCCATTTTACTGACGCCCGCCTGAGCTTCCCTAAAGCGGATGCGGATTTTCATGTTGTGCTGGGCAACAACGAGGCCGGTAAATCGACCACCCTCTCCGCCCTGACCGATGTGCTGTTTGGCATTGGCAGCCGCTCCCCCTACAACTTCCGGCACGACAACAAGGACATGCGGCTGGGTGCCGAGATTGCCCACGAGGGTGAAGTGCTGGCGTTTTTACGGCGCAAGGGCAACAAAAACACGGTGCTGGATCTGGACGG
>JALWRU010000105.1 GCA_026994095.1 Nitrospira sp.
CATTGATAAGTATCTGCAACTACCAACCAGAAGCTTGACGTCATTTGGTCGATAATATGTGTTCAGCATCTGTGGCTCGTAATCAGTATCCTTTATCATACCCATATACTCTATAAGCTTGTTGAGTATCTCACCCATAGTCATAGAGCTATTCTTTCCTGAGCATATATTTATAGTTCTCTCCTTGATGACATCACAGGTTGCAATTAGCCAGTATGCACTCACCACATCCCTGACATCTGTGAAATCACGTATAGAATCTAGATTGCCATGCTGTATTGGTATTTTATCCTCAAAAGCATCAACCACTCTTCTCACAAATGCAGGAATCACCAGATTATCATTCTGCAGCTCACCGTAGTGATTAAACGCTCTCGTCACAACTATATCCAAATCATACTCCTTTCTGTATATATTGCATAGATGCTCAGCAGCAACTTTGGATACACCATAGGGTGATTTTGGTCTGAGTGGATTGTTCTCTGAGATTGGAACTTCATCAGGGTAGACATGACCATATTCCTCACTAGTTCCAGCCTGCATCAATCTGATATGATGACCCTCCTCCTTCAGTTTTATCATTGACTTGATAATATAGAGCAGGGGCATTGTATTTGTATCAAATGTTGTCACAGGTATTTCCCAGCTATCCTGCACATACATCACCGCCGCCAGATTGAAAATAATATCAGGCATCACTGTCTCAATCACATCAGACATAAATACCTGGTCTGTTATATCACCATACCAGGTGCTGATACGCTTATCATTGTATATACCCAGAATCAGATGTCTGTACGGGTCAGAATTCCTTCTGACGATTATAGCTACCTCAGCTTCCAGGTCGTTATCCAGTATATGTTTAATCAGATAGCTAGCTGCAAAGCCATAGCCACCTGTAATCAGTATTTTTCTCTTCATTTGTATTCCTCCAAGTGTTTTATTAGTTCTATACCCCTGTGATAGTAGGTATGATTTTTCGTTACCTCCTCCTTTGCGTTTCTCGATATTCTCACAAGCTCATCGATATCATAGTACTCTGCAACATTATCAATTACCTTCTCCATCTCTGATAGGCTCTCGTACTCGATATAATGCTCCCCTTTTTTGAATATATCATCAAATCCTCTCATCTGATTTGTGAACAGAACTCCACCAGCAACCATCGTTTTGTATATACGTGTTGAGAAAGCCTCCCTGACATCTGCATACACATTATAATTCAGAGTGAGTACAGATTTGACAATCTCAGCTGCCAGCTCGTAATTATATATATCAACTCTCGCCCAGCTGGTGTGGTCTTTCTCACACCACCCATTGCCAAAAATCACCCCATCACTTCTTTTTCCAATCACCTTTGCAAATTCCTCTCTCCCAGGATAGTAAGAACCTGCAAATATCCAGTTTCTCTTAATTTTAGTACCATATGGGTATGCTGTTTTGAATAGTATTGGCTCTACACCCTGTTTGAGCTGTCTAACCTCGATATCTGGCAGTTTCTCCCTGAACTGATTAATTGATTGTTTATCAACCACAAATAGCATATCGTAATCCTTCAGCACATCCACAAGCCAGGGCTGGGGTTCAGAGCGTATATCAGGATAGAAATACGCTAGTTTTGTACCTCCTGGCACAACTGTTGGTCTCTGAAAGGTTTTAACAGAGAATATCCACTCTGTATCCTCACCCGGATAGTACGGTCTGGCATAGTAGGGAAGCAGAAGTAACTTGTTATCATCAAATGCCTTGTTAAACCCTTTGTACATTGCATACTCCTCCCTGTGTATATGATACGAGGGTTCGCGTGTATGAAATCTAACTATCATTTGCCACATCTCCCTTATCGATACTGATGAAGTATCTTTTATCATCTGATACGCTCAGAAAATTATTGCACACCGATGAGAACAGAATTCCAAGCTCTCTGGAATCAGGTACGTTGTACCTGGTGTTATCA
>JALWRU010000106.1 GCA_026994095.1 Nitrospira sp.
ATTTGGTATGGCTGGAAAATACATCATTCCCGCGCAAGGGCGGGAATGATGGTTGTGAGTTGTAAGTTGTTGGACGAGTGGAATGGCTCAGCTTGCGCGTTTTTTGCGCTTGAGCAAGCCCGCAGCACCGATGGCGAGCATGCCCATGGGGCCGGGTGCTGGAATACTGCCTGCCTGGATGGCGACACCGGGGTCGGTTTCATAGCCCCATGCAAAGACATCGAAGTAGCCGCCACTGCTTTCAGTAACACCAATCCAGCCATAATGGAGAGCGTTGTCGATGGTGAGGCGGACACCGATATAGGTTGGTGAGCCGTCGTTGGGGAGCAGCCCGCGGTGGCCTCCAAAATAGTCATAGTAATACTGATAGTTGTAGTAGTAAACATGGGCACCGTAGTAGGTGAAATCGAGCGTAGAGCTTTGGTTCCACACGCCGTCGGTGAGGTCGGGGCCGATGAGATCGCCCTGGTTGTGCGGCGCAGCGTATCGGTTGCTAAAACCGCTGTTCCAGATTTCTGCACCATTGCCACTGGTGTAGTAGTGGACATAACCAAAGCGGTAGTACTGGCCGAAATAGTAATCGCCAAAATAGTTGAGATAGATCGAAGTGCCGGTTGGTGCTCCATAGGTCTGGTCAGCGGATGATTTGGTCAGATCAAGGGTCGAGAAACCCCAGAAGAATCCGGCATCGTTCTCGAAGCGGACGGGGTCAGCGTGGACAACTGTGGAAGCTGCGATGGTGGCAGCCACAGCCAGGCATTCAGCTCCTGTGATCGAACCGAGCACAGAAGTGCAGTGTGGTTTGTTGGTTTCTTTCATGGTGTCTCTCCTCTCTGGGTGTTGCCCCGATAATGTGGGGGTTACACCAGCATAGCAGAGAGCGTGGGAAACAGGTGGAGCTGTTGTGTATTTTGCCAGAAAAAGATGGGTTTTTTGACATGGCGGATAGACCTGTCCGGAAAACCCTCCCATGAACACAAGGGTATTCCATGGTGTTCTCTGGCCCATGTGGACTATTTCTGCTTTGGTTCGGCTCAACTCTGGCAAGTCGGCGCAGGCTTTCTACAATGGATGGCCCATCCCTACTTGATGGCTCCGATGCCGATCTGGAGATTGGCGTTGGTGCCGGGATGGCGTTGAGGATACGACAAAAACCCTGACACGGGAGCGTTGCGACCATGGGCAAGACCAGTTACACCGACACACCCCGCCACACGCTGTGCAAGCGGATATCCACGCCTCCCTTTGGCGAGTTTGCCGATCGGCACATCGTCTCGTATGACGAATATGTCTCGACCGATGGCTACGAAGCGTTGCGCAAAGCCTTGGGCATGAAGCCCGAGGATGTTACCGCAGAAGTCAAAACCTCCATGCTCCGAGGCCGGGGCGGTGCAGGCTTTCCCACCGGGCTCAAGTGGACCTTTCTGCCACCGGTCCCCGAGGGCAAAGCACCCGGCGACGAAGGTGCCCAGCGCTACCTGGCGGTCAATGCGGACGAGTCCGAGCCTGGCACCTTCAAGGACCGCCTGCTCATGGACTACGACCCCCATCAGCTCCTCGAAGGCATCGCCATCTGCTGCCACGCCTGCCGACTCAACCGGGCCTTCATCTTCATCCGCGGCGAGTACCACCATCAGGCGGAAGTCCTCGAACACGCCATCGCTGAAGCCTACGAGCACGGTATCTTCGGCGAACAGGGCCTGCACAACTCCGAAACCAACACCGGTGGCCAGCGATTCGTCGTCGACTGCCATGTCCATCGCGGAGCCGGCGCCTACATCTGTGGCGAAGAGACCGGCCTGCTCGAAGCCATCGAAGGCAAACGCGGCTGGCCCCGCATCAAACCACCCTTCCCCGCGCTCAAAGGTCTCTTCGGCAGACCCACCATCATCAACAATGTCGAAACACTCTGCCACCTGCCTTTCATCATCAGCGAAGGTGCTCAGG
>JALWRU010000107.1 GCA_026994095.1 Nitrospira sp.
CCTATACCAACTATGCGGTGCCGCCCCAGTACGACTCCATGGTGGCCAAGGTGATTGTGCATGCGGAGACCCGCGCCGACGCCATCGCCAAGATGCGCCGCGCGCTGGACGAGATTGTGGTGGACGGCATCAAAACCACGGTGCCGCTGCATCTGGAGGTGCTGGCCGACCCGGTGTTCTGCTCCGGCGACTACACCACCCGCTATCTGGATGAGTACTTTGCCCGCCGCGAGGAGGCCGGGCAAGACGAGTCGCCCCCGGCCAGGTCGGGTGATGAGCAAGCCTCCCGGGTGGCTGGTGCAGAGACCCCCTAGCGACTTTCCCCGCTCGGCCATCTATCTGGTGGCCGACCCGGACGCCTGTACCGATACCGATCACTCCCTGATCGAGGGGGTGGCGCAGGCGCTGGAGGCCGGGGTGGGCATTGTGCAGTACCGCTTAAAAGGCACCCTCACCAGCGCCCGTGTAGACGAAGCGGCCGCCCTGCGGGAGCAGACCCAAAAGGCGGGTGCGATCTTTTTAGTAAACGACCGGGTCGATCTGGCGCTGATGGTGGCCGCCGACGGGGTCCATCTGGGGCAGGACGACCTGCCGGTGGATGAGGCCCGCACACTGCTGCCTGACCGGGCCTGGATCGGCCTCTCCACTCACAATTTGCACGAGGCCGAGGCGGCGCTGGCGGCGGGGGTCGATTACATCGGCTTTGGTAATGTGTTTGGTACCACGTCCAAGGCCGACGCCTTGCCGCCCTGTGGGGTGACACCGCTGACCCAGGTGTGTGCGGCAATACCGTTGCCGGTCTATGCCATCGGCGGGGTGTCGTTAGCGAATCTGCCGCAGGTGGCACAGGCGGGTGCCGCTGGAGGCGCTGTCATCGGTGCGATACTTAAAACACCTGACCCACAGGCGGCGGCGAAGGCGTTGCTGGCGCGCTGGTGACACGGCGCTCCCGCACCCCTCCACGCCGCTGGCCCAGGAGGCTTCAGCAGGAAAAATTTTCAATGCGGTGTGGAGCTTTTCGACAACCTTTCCGACAGGAGAGCTTGCTCCGCTTTCAATAGAGTGGTTGGCACCTCCCGCCGGGTTTGGTTCCCGGCGGGGTTGTTTGATATGATCAAGTTCCCTTTGTTGCCTGCCATCCATGGTGTGCCAGGGCCTGCATCCACGTCGGGTGTGATAGTGAGATTTTCCGATGAAAACTAGCCTCCTGTGTGCCAGCGCGACGGTGTTGTTGTTGCTCCAGTCGGTCAATGCCCATGCCTATATCGATCCGGGCACCGGTAGCTACATGCTGCAGCTCATCATGGCCGGTGTGGTCGGTCTGGTGGTGACCGTGAAGATGTATTACCACCGCATTCGTGCCACCATCAGCCGCCTGTTTGGTGGGGCATCGAAGGACACGACGCCGTCGGATGATGACTGAATCCGGCGCCTCCAACGGCAGTCTACCCAGTTCGTTTCGGGACCCGAGCGGGTTCCTGTTCATGCGCGAGGGGGTGCTGCTACGGCAGATCAATCCCCCCTATGCAGAGGCCTTCAAGCAGCTGACTGATAGCGGTCTGTATGACGCGCTGATCAAGGCGGGGCTGCTGATTCCCCATACGGTGGTAGCGACCTCACTGGCCGCTACCGACGGTGCCGCTGCGGTGATTCAGCCGGAGCGGGTGGGGCTGATTTCTTACCCCTACGAATGGTCCTTCAGCCAGTTGCAGGATGCCGCCCTCTGTACCCTCAAGATTCAGAATCTGGCGCTGGAGCACGGCATGTCGTTGAAAGACGCCAGCGCATACAACATCCAGTTTGTAGACGGTCGGCCCTTGCTGATCGATACCCTGTCGTTTGAGCCGTACCCGGAGGGCCAGCCGTGGGTGGCCTACGGCCAGTTCTGCCGACACTTTTTGGCACCGCTGGCGCTCATGAGCCTCACCGATATTCGGCTGGGGCA
>JALWRU010000108.1 GCA_026994095.1 Nitrospira sp.
TGCAGGCGTTCAGTGCGGACTCGATCAGCGGGACGATCAGCAGTACTCTGGGTGCGTCTGGCAGCAGTGGGGTGGTCATGGGGGCCGATGGCGGCAACCTCACCAGTATCACCATCGATGGACATACCTATACCTATGATCCTGCAACCGGTGTATCACTGCCCGCAGGAGCGCCTGCGTCTGCAGTGGCGCTGGATGTGTCGCCAGCCGATGGTGTGGCCGAAACACTCAAGGTAACGACGGCATTGGGTGGCCAGTTCCAGCTCAACTTTGAAACCGGCGCCTATAGTTACAACATTACAGTGACGACCTCGCTGCTTGGGCAGAAAGAGGTGTTTGCCATTGGCGCCACCGACGGTGATGGAGACCAGGTGTCGCTGAACCTGACCCTGAATATCGATTTCTCCTCGGGTCTGGATGCCAACCGTGATCTGGTGCTCACCAATATCAGCGATGGATCCCCGGTGGTCATTCCCACGGTGGCATTGCTCCACAACGATGTGACCGATACCGCATCGTTTATCAGCAGTGTTGGAAATGCCACGGGTGGTTCGGTCACTGGGACAGGGCCAAGCACAACCTTTACACCTAATGCCCCGATCGTTCTGTCGCAGGCGGATTTCTCCAATGCGCCGTTGAATCCGGTCAATGAAGGAGCGGGCAATAACGACACACTGGCAAATGCGGTGGTGTTCCCCCGTTCCGGGTTTACTTCCAATGTAAAAAATCTGCCGGGTGTCAACGTGACGGGTTACAGCGCTGCCTACTATGGCAGCCTGACGGCCAACGACCAGGACTGGATCAAGGTCACCTTGGCCAAGGGTGAAAATATCTGGCTCGACATCGACAATGCCAATGTCGGTGGAGCAGCCGGAACCGCGGTATCGGTATTCGATGCCAATGGAAACCTGTTGGCCAACATCGCTGAAAATGGTGGTGGGGCGTACGGTGGCTTCGACGCGCCTGCGACCGGGGATTATTACGTCAGGGTCCAGGCGGACAATCCGGCGGACACCGGTAACTATGAACTGAATATGTCGATCAATACCGCCAACGCGAACTATGGATCGTCGATTGGCGGTGAGTTCGACTATACCCTGACCAATGGCACCCTGACCGATACCACCACGGCCTCGGTGAGCAGCGTGAATGGCAATACCATTACCGGTAGCGCCAAGGACGAGATCCTGATCGCAAACGATGCCGGAAATGTGTTGCTGGGCAATGCCGGACAGGATTCTCTGGTTGGTGGCGCCGGTGCCGATACCCTGGATGGTGGTGCCGGGGATGATCTCCTGATCGGCGGCCAGGGCAATGACACCCTGACCGGTGGTGCAGGCAAGGACACCTTCTACTGGCAGGCAGGCGATGCCGGGGCTGGGGGTTTGACCGATACCGTCACCGACTTCGTCAAGGGGCCGGGTGGTGATGTGCTGGACTTCCATGATGTGCTGTCCGGTGAGTCGGCGGCCGATGTGGCGGCGCTCGCCAATTATCTGAACGTGTCCTATGACGCCAACACGGGTAACAGCACGATCACGGTGGATACCGATGGGGCGGGCAATGCAGGCACGGCCATGACGGTGGTTGTCCAGGGCGTGGATCTGACGGCGGGCGCTGTCGACCAGGCCACCATCCTGCAGACCCTGCTCAACGACGGAAATCTGGTCGTCGATCCCTGAGTATGAGGCCGCCCGCCGTCCCGGGCAGGGGTCGGCGGGTGTATCTCAGCGGCGCCGGCGGTGCTTGCGGGACCGTCCTTTGTAGGCTGCAAGATAGGGCATGACCTGGGAGTAGGGCAGTTGCGCGAGTCCGCCGAACTGCTGTTCGGCGGTCTTCAGCAGGGTGAAGATGTCCGGCACCCTGTCGGGGTCGTCCGCCCCGGGTTCGACCAGGGCGCGGATGCCGCGCATGCCCCCCACCTGAATACGGATGGCCT
>JALWRU010000109.1 GCA_026994095.1 Nitrospira sp.
ACCTCACGGCGGTGATCCAAAAAGTGCGTCAAGGCGGCTTTCAGGTCCAGCAGTACCGGCTGGCCGTTCACCAGCGCCACCATGTTGACCCCGAAACTGGTCTGCATGTCGGTGAACTTGTACAGTTTGTTAATTACCACCTCAGGGATTTCACCGCGCTTCAGCTCAATGACGATACGCATACCGTCCCGGTCCGATTCGTCACGCAGATCAGAGATCCCCTCCAGCTTTTTGACCGATACCAGGTCAGCGATCTTCTCGATCAAACGGGCCTTGTTCACCTGATAGGGTAGCTCGGTAACGATGATGCTCTGGCGGTCGGTTTTGGGGTGCACCTCAATAGAGACCCGGCCGCGCATGCGCACAATACCCCGCCCGGTACGGTAGGCGCTCTTGATGCCGGTATCACCGACGATAAATCCACCGGTGGGGAAGTCCGGCCCGGTAATGTGTTCCATCAGCGTTTCGATGGAGGCGTCCGGGTTGTCTACCATGTGACAGAGAGCGCTGATCACCTCGGTCAGGTTGTGGGGCGGGATGTTGGTAGCCATCCCCACCGCGATACCGGAGGAGCCGTTGACCAGCAGGTTGGGCAGCCGCGCCGGCATCACCGTCGGCTCGGTCATGGAGCCGTCGTAGTTGGGGGCGAAGTCGACCGTCTCCATATCCAGGTCGGCCAACAGTTCTTCGGAGATGCGCTGCATACGCACCTCGGTGTACCGCATGGCGGCCGCCGAATCGCCATCGACACTGCCGAAGTTGCCCTGCCCGTCCACCAGCGGGTAGCGCATGGAAAAGTCCTGCACCAGCCGTACGATGGTGTCGTAGACCGCAGTATCACCGTGGGGGTGGTACTTACCGATCACATCGCCAACGATACGGGCGCTCTTTTTATAGGCCCGGTTCCAACTCACTCCCAGGTCCTGCATGGCATACAGCACCCGTCGGTGGACCGGCTTGAGACCGTCTCTGGCGTCCGGCAGGGCGCGCCCGACGATCACACTCATGGCGTAATCGATGTAGGAACTTTCCATCTCGTCGACGATGTTCGTCGGGATGCGATTTTCCATGCTCATGGTCCGAAAACCCCTTTACTCAGCGGGCCGCAGGGCGGCAAATACAGGTCACAAATAACATGCGGTGGGTGGGTCTACCCGGTTACACATCCAGGTTACGAACATCCTTGGCGTGCCGCTCGATAAAGGCGCGGCGCGGCTCCACCTGATCGCCCATGAGGATGGTAAAGACCTCATCAGCGCGGATCATATCGCCCAAGTCCACCTGCAACAGCGAGCGCACCTCCGGGTCCATGGTGGTCTCCCACAACTGGTCCGGGTTCATCTCGCCCAGCCCTTTGTAGCGCTGGATGTTGAGGCCCTTCTTGGCCGACTCCAGGATGAAATTGACCGCTTCACGGGTGGTGGCAAAGCTGGCCTCCTTGTCCTTGAAGGTCACCTCGTAGGACGGCCCGGCCACCCCCATTTTGGCAGGGCTGGCCGCCACCGTCTGGCGGAATTCATTGGTGGCGATCTCCGCCTCACCCAAGGAGACCCGCCGGGGCACCCCGTCGGTCTGGAAGGTGACCACCAGCCGGTGGGAGTTGTGCTCCGGATCCACCACGTACGAAGCCTCGGCCATCATCAGCGGGAAGTGGGTCTGCATGTAGGTCTGCACCCGCTCCACGATGGGCTGCAAGCGGGCTTCGTCTTTCAGCGCCGGTCGGTTCAAATCGGCCTTGTCGGTCAAGGCGCGCATCACCGTATGGTGCACCCCGCGCCGTTCCCAGTAGGTAATCAACCGTTCGAACTGCTCCAGTTTCTCCAGCACCCCTTTGAGGCGCACGCCGGAGGCAGGGCCGGTCTTTTCCATGGCCAGGGTCACATCCGACACCACCAGATGCAGCAGGTGGTCGGCAAAGGCAGCCTCATCCTTCAGATAGGACTCTTTGCTGCCCTTTTTCACCTTGAACAGTGGCGGCTGGGCAATATAGATGTAACCACGCTCCAGCAATTCCGGCATCTGCCGGTAAAAAAACGTCAACAACAGGGTACGGATGTGGGCACCATCCACATCCGCATCGGTCATGATGATGATGCGGTGGTAACGGGCTTTATCCACCGAAAATTCTTCACCAATACCGGTTCCCAGAGCAGTAATCAGGCAGCGAATCTCCTCGGAGGAGATCATCTTGTCAAAGCGCGCCTTCTCCACATTGAGGATCTTGCCCTTGAGCGGCAAAATCGCCTGAAAGCGCCGGTCGCGGCCCTGCTTGGCCGAGCCACCTGCCGAGTCACCCTCCACCAGATACAACTCGGAGTGGGCCGGGTCTTTCTCGGAACAGTCGGCCAGCTTGCCGGGCAGGGTGCTGCCCTCCAGCGCCGACTTGCGCCGGATCAGGTCCTTGGCTTTTCGGGCCGCCTCGCGGGCGCGGGCGGCGTTGACCGCCTTCTCCACCAGCCGCTTGATCACCTGCGGGTTTTCTTCAAAATACTCGGCCAAAAACTCGTTGACGGTACTCTCTACGTAGCCCTTCACCTCGTTGTTGCCCAACTTGGTTTTGGTCTGCCCCTCAAACTGGGGCTGGGGCACCTTGACACTCACCACCGCCGTCAGCCCCTCACGGATATCCTCACCGGAGACACTCTCCTTGACCCCTTTTAAGAGGTTGTTGCTGGTGGCGTAGCTGTTGACACTACGGGTCAGGGCCGCCTTGAAGCCCGACAGGTGGGTGCCGCCTTCGCGGGTATTGATGTTGTTGGCGAAGGAGAACAGGTTCTCGGCATAGCCGTCGTTGAACTGGAAGGCGATCTCGATGGACACCTTGTCGCGCACCTTCTCCATATAGATGGGTGGATGGTAGGGCCGCTTGTTCTCGTTCAAGTGCTCCACAAACGAAACGATACCGCCCTCGTAGCGGAAGCTCTCCTTGCGTTCGGAGCGCTCGTCCACCACGTGAATACCGAGGCCCTTGTTCAAAAAGGCCAGTTCACGCATGCGCCGGACCAGCACATCGGTGACGTGCTCCCGCTCCGGGAAGATCTGCGAATCGGCCATGTAGGTGATGGAGGTGCCGGTGCGGTCGGTGGTCCCTACCGTCTCCAGCGGGGCCACCGGGTTGCCACGCTCATAGCGCTGCTTGAAGACCTTGCCGTCCTGGCAGATCTCAACAACCAACCATTCAGACAGGGCATTCACCACCGATACACCCACCCCGTGCAGACCGCCGGAGATTTTATAGGCGTCGTTTTCAAACTTGCCGCCCGCGTGCAGGGTGGTCAATACCACCTCACAGGCCGATTTACCCTCTTGCTCGTGCATGCCGGTGGGGATGCCTCGACCGTTATCACTGACGGTCACACTCTCATCCATATGGATGGTAAGGGTGATGTCCTCACCGTGGCCGGCCATGGCCTCATCCACCGAGTTGTCCACCACCTCATAGACCAGGTGATGGACACCGTCGATGCTGGTCGAACCGATGTACATGGCCGGGCGTTTGCGTACCGCCTCCAGCCCTTCCAACACCTTGATCTGTTCTGCGCCATATGCGGCAGACTGGGTCATAACCGGTTGCTCTCTCGTTCAGGTCACAATAAAAACAGGGGGATCTGGCAGGTTACAAGCGCATGGGCATGACCAGCGCCAGGTACCCTTCATCACCCGCATCACGTACCACACAGGGGCTCAACGGATCGTCCACGTCCACAGCAACCGTGTCGCCATCCACATTTTGCAGGATGTCGAGGAAGTAGCGGGCGTTAAACCCGGTGGTAAACTCCTTACCCTCATAAGCGACCGGCACCTCTTCGGTGGCTTCGCCCATATCCGGGTTGTTGGCCACCAGCGTCAACAGCCCCGGCGTCAACGAAAAACGGACCGCCCAGGTCTTCTCCTGACACAACAGGCTGACCCGCCGAAAGGCCGCTGTGGCTTCTTCTTTGGGCAGTTGAATTACCGCCCCCTTGCGCTCGGGAATCACCTTTTCATAGCTGGGGAAGGTCCCTTCCACCAACTGACTGACCAGTGTCAGCCGTTCTTTTTTGAAGATCACCCGTTTGTCGGTAAAGGCCAGCGAGATATCACCCTCGTCCTCTTCCAGCAACTTACGCATCTCGATCAGCGCCTTGCGCGGGATGATCGCGTTCACCGAAATGGGGCCATCCACCTGCAAGGGGCGCTCGATCAGCGCCAGCCGGTGGCCGTTGGTAGCCACCATTCGTAAAGGGGCCTCAGCCGCTTCGGTCGCATCAATGATGACCAGCACGCCATTCAATACATAGCGGGTATCCAGATCGCCCACCGCAAAAAAGGTCTTGCGGATCATGGCCGAGAAGACCTCGCGGGAGACCGGCAACTCCTGCTCACCATCGCTCTCAGGCGCAGGCGGAAAATCGGCCACCGGCAGGCTCGCCACCCGGAAGCGGGAGCGCCCGGAGGAGACGTTCACCCACTGATCTTCACAGGCCAATTCTACCGGACCGTCCGGCAGCTCACGGCAGATCTCAAACAGTTTGCGGGCCGACAAGGTGACCCCGCCCGACTCCATTACCTCTGCGTCGTAGGTGCCGCGCACGCCGATCTCCAGGTCGGTGGCAAAAATATGCACACAACCGTCCTCGGCCTCCATCAGAATATTTGACAGAATCGGCACCGTGTTGCGGCGCTCTACCACCCCCTGGACGCGGGACAGTGCCGATAGCAGCGCGCCCCTCTCCATCCTGATCTTCATCAAACGACCCTTCCTGGTCTTTGCGGTCTTACGACCCTTCCGTCAAACGACGGATCAACTGATCCACGCTGGATTTTAACCCCATATCCACCAACATCCGCTTATCGATTTGCCGACAGGCATGTAACGCAGTGGTATGGTCCCGCCCACCAAAGCCCCGCCCGATGTCCGGGTAGGACCGCTCTGCCAGATTGCGGCACAGATACATGGCCACCTGCCTCGCGGCAACCAGATCCTTGGTACGACGCTTACCCTTCAGGTCAGACACCTTGACGTGATAATAGCCAGCCACCATCTGCTGGATCTCGTCCAGCGACACCACCCGGTGTACATCCTTGATAATATCCCGCAGGGTTTCGCGGGCCATCTCTTCGGTAATGGTACGCCCATTCAGCGATGCGTGCGCGCCTAACCGAATCAAGGCCCCTTCCAACTCCCGTACGTTGGATTTGATGTGGGTGGCCAACAACAGGGCGACATCTTCCGGCAGGGGGATATTTTCGGTGTCAGCCTTCTTCTGCAAGATGGCAATCTTGGTCTCCAGATCCGGCGGCTGGATGTCGGCAATCAGACCCCATTCAAACCGGGAGCGCAGCCGCTCTTCGATATCCGGCATCTCTTTGGGAAACCGGTCCGAACTGAGGACAATCTGCTTGCCAGCTTCGTACAAAGTATTGAAGGTGTGGAAAAATTCCTCCTGAGTACGGTCTTTTCCAGCGATAAACTGGATGTCGTCCACAATCAGAATGTCGCTACTGCGATAGCGGGCGCGAAAATCGGCCATACGGTCGTAGCGGATGGAATTAATCACCTCATTGGTAAACTGTTCAGAGGACACATAGGTGATACGCCGACCCCGATCACGCTGCATGATACGGTTACCGATGGCGTGTAACAGGTGGGTTTTACCCAGCCCCACATCACCGTAGATAAACATGGGGTTGTAGGCCTTGGCCGGGTTATCTGCCACCGCCTGCGCCGCTGCGTGAGCAAACTGGTTGTCGGCTCCTACTACAAACTGGGCAAAGGTATATTTGTCATTCAGCGCAACGGTGTTTTTCTGACGCCGCGACGCCCCCATGGAGTGGCCGTTTTTAGCCGGGGCCGCAACCGGTGTGGCACCCGCCTGACTGGCGACCTCAACAGCAGGGTCATCTGGCGGGTCCGACTCCAGCACCGCTGCTGTGCCTGGCTCAGCCACCACAAATTCAACCCGGTCAACCGGCTGCGCCACCACAGAGCCGACACTGTCCTGAATCAGTGCAGAATAAGAGCCGGCCATCATTTCAACAAAAAAAGCATTGGGCACCACGACCGTACAGACACCACTGGTCACCTGCCGCAAGGAGACCGAACTGAACCAGGTGTGATAGGCCTGTGGATTGACCCGCTTACGAATCAGTACAAGGCTCTCACGCCAGACATCGTCAACTGTGGTTAGTGGTTGCAATAGACACTTTCACACACGCCGTTGGGTTCCTGTGGAAAACACGACCACCGCTTGAACCGCAACGCTCTCAGAGTGAAGGAAGATCATTACCCACCCCAAGAATACGTGACAACTAGTTGAATTAAAAAGAAACCCTGGCCCTGACCAATGAAAGCCACAGGGCCTGGGGAAACTTAAACACAACCCACCACAGGCATTGCTCCCCGACCGCAGAATACTCCAGTTATGACACCGGATTCAAGTCGTTTCAACGGGATTAAAGGTTTTGCCCCTGTGGATATCGGTCAGCCTGTTATGCACACAGTTACACTGTTATAAGATATTGATAATTAGTAATAATTACCGGTTCATAACAGTGTGCACAGGCCCTACTATGTACGACTGTATTTTATATATTCTTTAAGGTCAGAAGACCGGCCGCTCGCGGCCAGCCAATCGGCAAGTGACAGATCGTTGATGGTGCAATTCTCTCTTTCTCTCCACAAACGAGTGGAAGAATTGACCCGTAATTACAATCTCCTATAGAATACCCAGCTTTTCCACTTGGAGCACACACCATGAAAGTCATTCTCAAAGAGGATGTAGAGCACTTGGGCCGACTCGGCGACATCAAAGAGGTCGCTCCGGGGTATGCCCGCAACTACCTGTTGCCCCGTGGTCTGGTCATTGAAGCCAGCAAAAATAACCTGGCGCAGGTGGAACATGAACGTCGTTTGATCGACCGTCGCCTGGCTGAGCGCAAGGTATTATCCGAGGCATTGATTGCCCGCATTGCTCAGGTGAGCCTGACCATCCCGGTGAAAATTGGTGCCGATGGCAAACTGTTCGGTTCAGTCACCTCCCGCACTCTGATCGCTGCACTGGCCGAGCAGGACATTCAGGTGGATCGTCATGCGATTACGCTGAACGGTGGTCCGATCAAGCAGATTGGTACCCACACAGTGACCGTTGATTTGGGTCAGGGTGTGACCACCCCGTTATCAGTCACGCTGGTTGGCGACGGAGATACTCCGGAACCTGCTCCGCAGGCTGAGGCCGCTGAGGTGGTCGAGGAAGAGGCGGTTGTCAGCGAGACCGAGGATGTTCCGGCAGACGACGTAGATGCTGAGAATCCAGTAGACGCTGAGGCCTGATCGCAGGCAACAAATCGTGTGTGATTTGCTGACCGCGCAGTTGTGCGGTTAGGCGTTGACCCTGTGGTCAATTACATGCTGGCAGGGAACATCAAGCCAACACCTGAACAACGGTTGCCAGTCAGGGATCGGCTCAGTCGACGGGTAAAAATGCCATGAAATTAACCGGATCTGAAATTCTGGTCGAATGCCTCAAACGGGAGGGGGTCGATACCATCTTCGGGTATCCCGGTGGTGTGGTATTGGGTCTGTACGACTATCTGTATAAACAGACCGACGTACACCACATCCTCTGTCGTCACGAGCAGGCCGCCATGCACATGGGTGAGGGGTACGCCCGCAGCACCGGCCGGGTGGGTACTGTGCTGGTGACCTCTGGTCCCGGTGCCACCAACACCATTACCGGGTTGACCGATGCGTTGATGGATTCGATTCCGTTGGTGGTCTTTACCGGGCAGGTGCCGACCAGTCTGATCGGTAACGACGCCTTTCAGGAGGCCGATATTGTTGGCACCACGATTTCGTGCACCAAATATAACTATCTGGTGACCGATGTGGCCGATCTGGCCGGAGTGATCAAAGAGGCGTACCACAT
>JALWRU010000110.1 GCA_026994095.1 Nitrospira sp.
GGGCTGGTGGTCGGGGCCGGGTATGTGGGGGCCGGATTGGCACTGACGGTACTGATTCTGGCCATTCTGACCGGTGTCGGACGGCTGGAAAAACGGCTGGCCGGACCGTGCAAAAAGGTGGTACTAGAGGTCTCCTATGCGCTCAATGGCGGCCTGACCGAGCCCGCCCTGCAACGGGTGCTGGACGAGGACTATCTGGACGATTCAGACTATGAATTTGGCGCTGTTGAGCCGTCGGAGGGAAGCCTTGAACCGTCTGGTCTGCTGACAGTGCGATACTGTAAGGTGCATCGGTTTCACCGCCGGGTGGCTGGCGACCTGTCGGCCCACCCGGCGGTGACCGGCATGGTCACCATTGCCCCCACCAGTGACAACGCTACAACCTGAGATGAGTAACGGCCTAACGATGATTTTGATACGACACCTGCGCAGCCTCACCCTGTGGAGCATCGGGTTGCTACTGTTGACCACCAGCCCGGCGCAGGCGGCCAGCAAAAACGGCTTTGATCTGTCCGGCTCGCTGGTGCCCCAGCGGGAGATTGCTCAGGGTGGCCCGCCTCGGGACGGCATTCCGGCCCTCGATAGCCCCACATTTATCGCCGCCAACGAGGCCAGATATCTGCGCGACAGCGACCGGGTGCTGGGGCTTACGATCAACGGTGACGCCCGCGCCTACCCCATCCGCATCCTCAACTGGCACGAACTGGTTAACGATGACGTGGGCGGCACCCCGGTGCTGGTCTCTTACTGCCCCTTGTGCGGCACCGGCATGGTGTTCAAGGCCAAGGTGGCGGGCGAGGCCCGTACCTTTGGGGTATCGGGGCTGCTCTACGCCAGTGACGTATTGATGTACGACCGACAGAGTGAATCGCTCTGGTCGCAGTTGTTGGGGCAGGCGGTGACCGGCCCATTAAAAGGCACCCGCCTGAGCCTGTTAACCTCCCAGCACACCACCTGGGGTGACTGGCGACGGCAGCACCCCAACACCAGGGTCATGTCTGACAAGATTCGTTCCGGGCGTAATTACAGCCGCGACCCCTATGCCGGGTACGAGAACAGCCGCAGCCTGTTCTTTCCGGTCAAACATATGGATGGCCGTTTTCATCCCAAGGAGTGGGTGCTGGGGCTGGAGATCAAGGGCCGTTATGTGGCCTATCCATTCTCTCAACTGGCGTTGGGAGGCGGGGAGTTGAAGGATACCTATGCGGGGGTGCCCCTGCGCATTGTCTATGATGCCGATGCCCACTCAGCCAGGGCGCTGGATGCAGACGGCAACGAACTGCCGTCCGTACGCAGCTACTGGTTTGCGTGGGTAGCGTTTCATCCGGGTACCGAGGTCTATCGCAAGTAGCGGCGCTGTTACGACGCGCTGTCGATCCAGCCCAGCACGGTTGCCTCCGGCTGATCTTTGGCCGCCCGTATCAGCTTGGCCATCAACTGGGGCCGCGCCTGAATAGCCGCACACAGGTCCTCAGCCACCCGATCGGCCATGGCCAGCAGACAGTCCGCGTCGGTCTGTAATACCGCTGCTAGGCGCAGGATGGTTGCGCGGGAGGGGGGTGCGGCCAGCCCTCGCTCCACCTTGCTCAGATACGACGGCTCCACCCGGATGCGCCCGGCCACCTGCCGCAGGGAGTAGCCCCGGTCCTGTTGCTGGTGCATCTGTCGCACCCTGCGAATGTAGTCGCCAAACTCCATATGTCATGTGTACTACACACTACACATTTCGTCAAAATCGGCCGCTTGCGGCAAGACGGGCAGGACGCTAGGCTGCCGATGTTAATCGCCCCGTGCGGGCGCTTTAGCCATCCTGAATACGAGGCCCTTTTGCATACTCCAGCATTTGAATTACATGCCCGACTGGCGGCCGACACCCATCGGTTGGGCCACTTTCCGCTCTGCCAACTACTGCTGCTGAACGACTGCCAGTATCC
>JALWRU010000111.1 GCA_026994095.1 Nitrospira sp.
ACACTCAACTTGGCGTTCAACGCGCCGGACAGATAACCGGCCCCCAATACCAATAGAAACCCGGTAATCAGGACCTTCCAGTGGCTCGGCAGTGCTGCCAATGAAACAGGGTTACTCATCATTTACACACTCTCTTTGTCGTTGTCACGATCGACCCGGTCGTGGGCATGGGGCACGCCGGTATGGTCGTGTAAATCATCGTGTTTATGGTCATGATCGTGGCCGTGGGCCAGGTCGTGACCGGTGCCGTGGGCATGGTCCGGATCGTGGCTGTGGTCGCCACCATCGTCATGCATGTGGGAGTGGTCGTGATCGTGAGCGTGCAGATGCACATGCTCGTGCTGATCCGGTCCGTGTACATGGCGATGGGCGTGCAAAAAGGCCTCGATGATGCGGCGATGTTCTTCATCCATGCCGCCCGCCCTGAGCTGTTCGTGCAACAACTCGTGGGTCATCAATGCCAGCGGCATCTCCAGGTTGTTGTCTTCCAGCAGGTGGCGGTCGTACAACACCTCCGAGGCCGGGCCGTCGGCGACGATGGTGCCGTCGGTCAACAACAGGCAGCGGTCACACACATCCAGCGCAATATCCAGGTCGTGGGTACACAGCAGGATGGTTTTGTCGGTGGACTGCAACCACTCGATCAGCTTGCGGCGGTTGAGCGGGTCCATATTGGTGGACGGCTCATCGAACACCAGAATCTCAGGCTGGTAGCTCAACACCGTGGCCAGCGCCAGCCGCTTGCGCTCGCCAAACGACAGATGAAACGACGAGCGCTCCTCAAAGCCGGTCAAGCCCACCAGCGCCAGCGCCTCATCCACCCGTTGACCCACTTCATCCTTGCTTAAACCCAGGTTCAACGGGCCAAAGGCCACATCATCAAACACGGTGGGGCAAAACAGCTGGTCGTCCGGGTCCTGAAAGACGATGCCGACCTTGCGGCGCACCTGCGGCAGGTTGGCTTTCTCCACCGGAATACCGTCGATAACCACCCGCCCTTCGGTGGCCATGGAGACCCCGTTCAAGTGGCTCATAAAGGTCGATTTGCCCGCTCCGTTGGGGCCGATCAGGGCGACCTTTTCACCCTTTTTTATGGTGCAGGACAACCCTTTCAAGACCTTGTGACCGTCCGGGTAGGAGAAATGCACATCCTCCACCGAGATGGCCGCCGGAACCTCTTGATTTGCTGGCTCGTTCATTAACTTCTATTCCCTCATCGGGGCGATTCCCCTAAAACCATCCATCCACTGCCTGCACAAACGGCCCCAGCCGATCGGTGCTGTAGATAAGCACCGCCGCCAGTATCGCCATTGCGCCTTTGACAAAATCCTTCGGCTCCGTCTGAAACTCCGTGAGGGTGTAAAACTGGCCGGTATACCCTTTGGACAGCATGGCCTTGTAGACCCGCTCGGTGCGCTCAAAGCTGCGCACCAGCAGGCTGCCAAGGAAACCACCCAGCACCTTCATGGTGTACATGTTGGTTTTGGGTACAAACCCGCGCGCCCCCATGGCCACCGCCATGGTCTTCATCTCTTCCGTAAAGACATACACATAGCGGTAGGTGAACAACACCATCTGCACCAGCACCGACGGCACCCGCAGCTTTTGCAGGGAGATCATCGACACATCAAAGCGGGCGGTGCCAAAGATGGTAAAGCTGATGAGCACCACCGCCATGGCCTTGATAAAGATCAGCGTGGCGTAGCGCAACCCCTCCCAGGCGAACCCCATACCCAGCACAGTAAAGGCCGGTTCACCCGGATAGGTGAACGGCATCACCAGAAAGAACGGCGCTAAAAAGAGGATGATGCCTTCCATCCAGTGGCTGACAAAGTGAGTCGGCAGGGCTGACAGTCGAATCAGGCTCAAGGCCAGAATCAGCGACAGGGCCGCCATGGGCAGGCTCTTTAACAGCGATACCGTTAACAGGAGC
>JALWRU010000112.1 GCA_026994095.1 Nitrospira sp.
CTGCCATTGTCGAAGAGCGGCTGTTGCTGCACCCGGATATGGCCCGCCTCAGCCCGTTGGGGCTGCCGGATGTACGGCTGATCCTGTGCAACCACCAGCCGATTCTGGCCATGACCCGCATTCCCACCCGTGCCTCGGACGGCAAGGCCAACCTGCATCAGGGGGCGTTGGGAATCGGTGTGGATTTGCAGACCGGTGCGATGGTGAACGCCATATTAGGTGATGAGGAGGTGCGTTACCACCCGGATACAGACGAATTGCTGATCGGCCAGGTCATCCCGGATTGGGCAGAGATTATGGCGGTGGGGGTGCAGGTGGCCCGTTCGGTGCCGCTTAAATATCTGGGGGTCGATATCGCCGCCACCCCGGACGGCCCCAAGGTGCTGGAGATCAACGTGCGCCCCGGATTGCAGATCCAGAACGCCAACCGCATGGGCATGCGCCGTCAGTTGCAGGCTGCCAAGGCGGCCGCCAACAGTGGTGAAGGCTGGTCCGCATGAGCCGCATGTTACGTGAGAGTTTTGTGCCGGTCGTGCTGGTGCTGATGGTACTGTTTCTGGGGCTGGCTTACGCCCGCTACACCACTGAACGAAGCGCTACCCACACCACCGTGATCGTGATTGAACGAGAGTTTGTGGCCGACGGGCTGGACGATACCGACAGCGACGAGGCGGCCGCCATCGCCGGGGTGGTAATCGATCCGTCCGACGACCCGCGTTTTGCCAAAGCGGTGGCGTTGGTGGACGAGGGCCGCTTGCAGGACGCGGAGATGGCCTATCTGGCGATTCTGGCGGATGGTGAACAGTCCCGCGCGCGCAACGACCTGGGGGTGGTGTACGCCCGGCAGGGGGACTTGGCCAAGGCCCTGCGTCAGTACGACCGGGCGCTGGCAGTCACGCCGGTCTACCCACGCACTTACTACAACCGGGGGGTGGCCCTGTCGGGGCAGGGTCAGTACGACGAGGCCATATTGGCCTACGAGCAGATGCTCAAACAGAACCCGGCCCACTTCGAGTCTTACTACAACATGGGCATTGCCCACTTCAAGCGAAAGCGTTTTGATGAGGCCATCGCCGCATTCTCTGCTGCGGTAGAGCGGGCCGGGGGGAACCGCAAGGCCAAGGCCCGCTACAACCTGGGGCTGGCCTACCGGTCCAAGGGCAAGGCGTTTTACCCGCAAGCCAGTGAGGCGCTGGAGTTGGCCATTCGGGTGCGCCCTGACTACATTGAGCCACGCCTTGCGCTGGCCACCTTACAGCCGGATACACGGGCCGGGCGGCAACGGCGGGATGAACTGTATGCCACCGTGTTTGCGCTCAAACCCAACTACCCACCCGCCTATTTTCATCAGGGGTTAAGCCGCTCTGCTGCGGGTGACCGCAAGGGGGCAATCGCCTCGTATCGCAAGGCGGTGCAGTTCAATCCGGAGTACAAAAAAGCGCGCTATAATCTGGGCCTGTTGCTGTTGTCTGAACGGCGTTACAACGAGGCCTACAGCCAGTTTTCGTGGCTGCTAAAACGGACCCCGGACCATGCCGGTATCCACTTCAATCTGGGCCGCGTGGCCGCCGGTCAGCACGATTATGCCGGGGCGCTGGCAGCCTACGAGCGGGCGCTTTCTCTCAGGGACGGCAACTACCCGGCAGCGCAGATCAACATGGGCCGCGTGTACGTGGCACAAAAACGGTACGATCAGGCCATTGCATCCTATCAGGCAGCGCTTACCAGTCGGCCAAACTACCCGGAGGCCTGGTACAATCTGGGGCTGGCCTATAAGCGGTCAGAGCAGATGGATCAGGCCATTGAGGCCTTTACCCAGGCGGTTACCCAGCAGCCCGACTACGCCAAGGCCTGGTATAATCTGGGGTTGATCCGTTCGCGCAAGGGTCAGAATGCGGCCTCCATCATTGCCTACCGCAAGGCCTTGAAGG
>JALWRU010000113.1 GCA_026994095.1 Nitrospira sp.
GTTCATTGCAGGTAGAAAACGATACCCTGGACGCCTACATGGATGCCATGGACGCCTACCTTCATCCGCTCACCCGACCGCTGAAAATCGCAGTCGACTGCGCCAACGGTATGGGCGGGCACTTCATGCACCGGCTGTTTGAGCGCCATCCGGAGTTGACTGCCGTACCGCTGTACTGGGAGTTGGACGGCACCTTCCCCAACCACGAGGCCGACCCGCTCAAGCCGGAGAACCTGATCCCGGTGTCCGAGGCAGTGGCAAAGCACGGTTGTGACTTCGGGGCCTCCTTTGATGGTGACGCCGACCGCTGCATGTTTGTAGATGAAGCGGGCCGCGCCGTCTCCAGCGATCTGTTCACCGCGCTGATCTCGGAGGATGTGCTGGCCGAACATCCGGGAGCGACCATTCTCTACGATCTGCGCAGTTCCAAGGTGGTTGCCGAAACCGTTGAAACGCTGGGCGGCACCGCCGTGCGAGGGCGGGTGGGCCACGCCTTTATGAAGCAGCTCATGCGCGACAAGGGGGCCCGCTTTGGTGGGGAGTTGTCGGGCCACTACTACTTTGCCGAGTGCGGCAACACCGACTCCGGGCTGATGGCACTGATCCGCATGATCAACCGCATGCAGGCGACCGAGCAGCCCCTGTCCCAGCAGGTCGCGCCGTTACGCCGCTACCACAGCACCGGTGAGATCAACTTCCGGGTGCGGGATGCCCAGGCGGTACAGACCGCCATTGAAAACCATTTCACCGTGCAGGGGGCCAGCACCGACCATCTGGACGGCCTGACCATTACCTTTGACGACTGGTGGTTTAACCTGCGCAGCAGCAACACGGAACCGTTGTTACGCCTCAATCTGGAGGCCGACAGCGGCCTGCTGCGGGACGCTCGGCTGGCAGAGGTACGGGCCCTGATCGAGGGCGATAGTTAACCGCTTACTGCTCGTCCCAGCCCCATTCCCGCCACTCGGCCAGTAGCGGAAAATAGAGCCCCAGCCGGATGGGGCGAGGTGACCCGGCCTGAACATCGAGCTTGGCCATCAGGCGGGCGTACCCCTCCAACTGGGGCCGGTAACGCCGCTGTTCTTCATCCAGAAAATAGCCCACGTCGGTGCCGCTGTGACGACCGGTTTTAAAATCGACAATCCAGCGCACCCCGTCGGCCACAAACGTCCGGTCCAGGGTCCGTTGCTGGCGCACCGGCGGGCCATCTCCCCGGGATAACCAGCCGGTTACCTCCAACTCACTACGGGCCTCTTCATGGTCGGTGAGCAGCCATCGTCCACGGCTATCGTCCAGCGCCATCTGCACTGCTGCCACCACCTGCCCAAGGGCCACCTCTTGTTGTTCCGGTGTCAGCCCCTGCGCGGCCAGTGCCGCCCGATAACGGGGGGCCTGATCGGCCACCCGGCTCCGGTCCCAGCCCGACAGACCGGTGGTAGCGATCAACTCAAACGCCCGATGGACCACAATACCCACCGCCCGCGCCGGAGCCCCGGCCCAGTCGAAGGTCGGTTCCACCTCCTGCGAGCGCGGTGGCGGCAGGGGTAATGCAACGGGCGGGGCCGGTGGCGGCGCCTGCCAGTCGACTTTGAGACGGGTGAGCAGTCGGGAGGATAAAAGATCCTCATTGGCCGCCTCCTCTGGCGGATCAAAGCGCTCATACTCCGCCGATACCACCGGCCACAACTCCGCCAGCAACGAGCCACTACGGGGAGTGATTTCACCATCTTTGTATTGGGCCACACCCAACAGGTGCAGGTGGGACCTGGCACGGGTGACAGCCACATACAACAGCCGTTGTCGCTCCGCGTCGCCTTGCTGCTTCTGGATGCCGCGCAGCCAGTCATAAATCAGATCGTGGTCGTCGCCTCGCGGCTCCAGCGGGGCCATCAACAGGGAGGTGTCGCCGCCACCCATCGGCTGAT
>JALWRU010000114.1 GCA_026994095.1 Nitrospira sp.
CTACACCTCCGGCGGCTGCACCTGCGTCCCCCCCTCCGCCTCCGGTGGCTGCCACAGTAGCGCCTGCCCCGACTTCCTTGGCGACACCCGCCCCACCTGCGACCACCCGGATTGCCGCCACCGCGCCAGTTGCTGAACCTTCCGCCGCACCGGTCGGCGATCAGGTCAAGGATGCCTGGGGCCGGGTGGTGCAGGACATTCGCCGTCGCCGCCCGCCGCTGGCCTCCTATCTGGAGCAGGGCGCGGTAACCGCTGCCGGTACCGGCCAGATTCAGGTGGGCTATCCGCCCGCCTATGAAGTTATGTTCAACATGATCAATCGGGAAGACAACCGCGCCTTTATCTCGCGGGTTGCCACCGAATTGATGGGCCACCCGGTACAGGTACAGTTTGTGATGCTCGATCAGGCCACCGCCAACATCACCACGTTGGCACAGGAGTTTGAGGCACAGGCCCAGGAAACACACCGGCAGGAGGTCGCCTCCACCATGGAGCTGCCTTACATACAGGACGTATTGACCCACTTTGGTGGCGAAGTCGTCGAGCTGCACAAACCCAACCCGGAGGAGTAACCTCCCCAGCGCCGTACCGGTCTGCTGGATTGTTCAACCCTTGTTACGAGGCAATACACCATGTCAAAAAAAATGATGGGTCAGCTCATGCGGCAAGCCCAGCAGATGCAAGAACAGATGGCCCAGCTCCAGGAGCAGGCCGGTGATATGACCGCCAGCGCCACCGTCGGCGGCGGCATGGTCACCGCCACCTCCAACGGCAAACAGGAGATCACCGCGCTGGTGATCGAGCCGTCAGCGGTCGACCCCAACGATGTAGAGATGCTGCAGGATCTGGTGCTGGCCGCCATCGCCGAGGCCCAGCGCCAGGCCAAAGAGCAGTTTGATGCAGAGGTGGCCAAGCTGACCGGCGGCATGAATCTACCGGGCATGGGCGGTATGCCGTTCTCTATGTAGCCGACTGATCGATGGCCAAAAACAAAGGGCTCTTCGAGGGGCTGATCGCCGAATTATCGCGCCTGCCCGGCGTGGGGCGTAAAAGCGCTCAACGGCTGGTATTTGCATTGATGTCCCTGCCGGAAGAACGGGCCAAACGGTTGGGGCAGGCCATCATCGATGCCCGCACCTCGTTACAGCCGTGCCAGCGCTGCCACAATGCCACCAGCCAACCCCTGTGCGAGATTTGCGATAATCCTCGAAGGGACAGCAGCCGCATACTGGTGGTTGAAGACCCCGGTGCGCTGGTGCAAATCGAGCGCAGCGGCGGCTACCGAGGCCTCTATCATGTATTGGGTGGGGTGCTGTCGCCGCTGGATGCAGACCATGCCAATGCGCCGGGGCTGGCCTCCCTGCGGCAACGGCTGGCGCAGTCTGACGGCGAGGTAAAAGAGGTCATTCTGGCCACCTCACCAACCCTGGAGGGGGAGGCCACTGCCCTGTTTGTCACCCGTGAAATTCGCAGTTACGGCGTAGAGATCACCCGCATCGCCTACGGCCTGCCGGTAGGGATGGAACTGGAATTCGCCGACGAAGTGAGCCTGATCAAGTCCATCGAGGGTCGCCGGATCATCTAGCACCCCGCTGAGGGTAAAAAACGACCCCCGCCAGTTTGCACCCGGCGCTTCCCTGCGCTAGGTTTGAAATAAGGTAGGAGGTCCCTGATGAACGTACTGCTGGCAGTCGATGGCTCCCGTCACAGCAATCAGGCCCTGGAAGCGGTCATGCGCCTGTCCACCCATGCGGAGGTTCAGGTGCACCTGGTGCATGTCATGCGGCCGCTACCGCAGCCACCGGTGCTGTTCCCGGATGTTTTCTCTGAAAACGACCTGTTACTGCGAGACCAGTACGAAAAACAGTGCGAGGCCGAGGCCGGTCAACAACTGGAGCGACATCGGCAAACCCTGCCCGGCTCAGTCCCGGTGACCCAACACCTGTTGACAGGAGATCCATCGCGGACACTGTTGGCCCTGTGTGAACAGATACCGTTTGATCTGGTGGTGATGGGGGCGCGGGGGCAGGACAGCGAAGAGGACAACCCGCAGGGGGTGGGGCATCTGGTCCAAAAGATGGTTCGTTACGCCCATGCCCCGGTGTGGGCAGTACGCAGCAGTCACCCCCAGCACGCGCTGGTCTGTGTGGGACCGTCCGACCTGACCGGCCACCTGCTGGAGGATGTGGCCCACAGCCAGTGGCTGGCTGGCTGCCGCTTGACCCTGGCACAGGTCATTGACGACCGTTATCTGGACGACAGCCGTGTTGCAGCCAGTCAGTTTGCCGGTAGTCAGGCCTATCTGGAGCGGCTGCGGCATGCGCTGCTGTCAGAGGCTCGACAGGAACTGCAACAGGCAGCCACTGGGTTGGAGCAGCGGCAGCAGACCCGGATTCAGGTGTTGGAGGGCTTTCCCGCTCGTACCCTGCTGGCCTACGGCCAGAGTACCGGTGCCGACCTGTTGGTACTGGGGCAGACACGCCACCACACCCTGGGCCACCTGTGGCTGGGGGGAACCGCGCAGTACTTGCTACGGCACAGCCGCACGTCAGTGCTGGTCTATCCGGAGCAGCCGGAAGCTACTCCTTAAAACTAGCTGAGGCCAGAGCAGCCAGAGACCACTCCTTAAAGCGAACCGGGGCCGGAACAGCCACGGACCCGACCATCGCGTGACTGAGGGTCAGCCGTCCTCTTTGGGCATGGTCAGGTACATGCGCATCTGATCCATCAACATCTGGGTGTGTTTGGGGTCCTGCATGTTGAGTTGCATCTCGTTGATGACCTTGACGCCAAAACCGTTGAACCAGTCCAGCCAGCACGCATCACAACAACGCCGCTTGATCTCTTCGCCGATGGCACCGCCGTATACCACGCCCTTGATGGCTTCTTTTTCTTCCCCACATTTGCAACAGTTGACCGTGCTCATGGTGTCCTTTCAATCAGAGGGGCCGTAAGGCCCGAAAACAGATGACGCATGGTCGCGCCGAAGCCCCAAAGCATACGGCTGCCCCGGCGCGCTTGTCTACGGAAGTTTGCCCATACCGACCGATGTCTGTCGCCACGGCCAAACCCCGGTAAAACCACCGCTGCTGCTCCCACTTGCTGCACTCCCCTGCAACCAGATAGAGTGGTCCCGGTAGCAGGCAGACCGTTGGCGCTGCCACAACCTATATGCCCTCTTTTTTGAGGGCCTCACCCGTCACCCACGAAGCGGAACCTCTGGTGCTCTCCCGCCTGCTCAAGAACCTGGCTGAAATCGTCCGCGACGTGGTGCCGATCATCATCGTGGTGGCGGTATTTCAGATATTGATTTTGCGGCAGCCGTTCCCCGACCTGGTAGGGATTCTGTGGGGCACCGTGCTGGTGGTGTTCGGGTTGATGCTGTTCACTCAGGGGTTACGACAGGGGCTGTTCCCGCTGGGGGAGTCCATGGCCTACCAGTTTGCCCGCCGGGGCAACTTGTGGTGGCTGCTGCTGTTCGCCTTCACCATCGGCTACGCTACCACCATCGCCGAGCCAGCACTGCTGGCGGTGGCTGACAAGGCCGCAGATATCTCTGACGGTGCCTTGAGCCAACTGGCGGTACGCAACGTGGTGGCCGCCGGGGTCGGCATCGCCATCGCACTGGGGGTGCTGCGCATCCTGCTGGGCCACCCGATTCACTACTACATCATCGGTGGTTATGCGCTGATCGTAGCCGTCACCTTTTTCGCTCCCAGAGAGATCATCGGTCTGGCTTACGACTCCGGCGGGGTCACCACCAGTACGGTGACGGTTCCACTGGTGACCGCACTGGGGGTGGGGCTGGCCAGTTCCATCAAGGGCCGCAATCCGTTGATCGACGGGTTTGGGCTGATTGCGCTGGCGTCACTGGTACCGATCCTGACCGTTATGGTCTACGGCATCGTAGTGTACTGACCCGATGCAAGGCCTCATTGAAGATATCCTGTCCGGGCTGATCAGCACCACCTGGGATGTGGTGCCGGTGGTGGCGGTGATCGGCTTTTTCCAGATCGTCTATTTCCGTAAGGCGCTGGAGAATCCTGGCCGGGTGGTACCGGGCATTATTCTGGTAATCGTCGGGTTATACCTGTTTGTAGAGGGTCTCAATATCGGTCTGTTTCCGCTGGGGGAGACCATGGCCCGCCAGCTGTCCGAGCCTGAATTTATCGGTTGGAGTTACCTGTTCGCGTTTTCACTGGGCTACGCCACTACCATGGCTGAACCGGCCTTGATTGCAGTGGCCTTAAAGGCCGAAGAGATCACCGCTGGCGGCATCCGTGAACGCCCCTTGCGCACCGCCGTAGCCATTGGTGTAGCGCTGGGGCTGACCGTCGGTGTACACCGCATCATTGAGGGCGATCCGCTGCACTGGTATATTATCGCCGGGTATATCGTGGTGGTGGTGCAGACCCCCTTTGCTCCCAAAGAGATCGTTGCACTGGCCTACGACTCCGGCGGTGTGACCACCAGTACCGTCACCGTACCGTTGGTGGCCGCGTTGGGCATCGGGCTGGCCTCCAACATCCCTGGCCGCAACCCCATTATTGACGGCTTTGGGCTCATTGCCTTTGCGTCCCTGTTTCCGATGATTACTGTGATGAGCTACGCCACCATGGCCCGCTGGTGGGCTGACCGATCGACCAGCGACAGTAACGAACCCCCTTCCAACTCTCACGAACCTGCGCCTGCAAGCGCCCCGACCAAGGATACATAAACAATGGAATTTTCCGCCATTATTGCCATGGTTCCCACCGACAACGAAACCACGGTCATCGCCGCTGCCCGTCAAGAGGGGGCTACCGGGGTGAGCATTCTCAATACCCGTGGTGAGGGGGTCGAGGACAAACGCTCCTTCTTCGGCTTAAAGCTGGATACCCCCTACGACTGCCTGATTTTTTTGGTCAATCGTCTGCGCGCTCCCAAGATACTCAAGGCCATCGAAGAGGCCGGACGCATGAACGAAGACGGACAAGGGCTCTGTTTTTCCATGCCGGTGGATCAGGTTAACGGCCTGAACAAACAACTCAAGGTGCTGATGGAAGAGGTCCAGCAGGACTACTTCTAGCGGGCTCCCCAATCCCCCCTTATTTGAAAAGGAGACAGGACAACGTGAATAAAAAAGTGCGCGACATCATGGTGTCAGACGTGATTACCGTGGACGGAATTGCCACGGTGACGGAGGCGCTGGACCTGATGCGGGCCAAAAACATCAAAAGTCTGGTAGTCAACCGTCGCAACGAGGACGACGCCTTTGGCATCGTTACCCTGTATGACATCGTCCATAAGGTGGTCACCAAGGGTAAACCGCTGGAGACCACCAACGTCTGTGACATCATGACCAAGCCGCTGATTACTGTGTCACAAGGGCTTCAGGTCAAGTACGCCGCTGCGTTGATGAGTCAGTTCAACGTAAAACGGGCGGTGATTATTGAAGACAACAAGCTGATGGGCATCATCTCGATGGAAGATATTGTCTATAGCATGCTCGACGACCTGCGATAATCAAACCGCGTGGCGCCCCTACCGCCGGGTAAACAGACCGAGCCACTCCTCGCCTGAGCGGCGTTCGTGAGAGTGATCAGTGAGTGCCAGTTGGCCCACCTCAAAGTGGGCTGAAAACTGCTCGCGCACGGCCTCCGGTGTGGTCGTAAACGGCGGTCCGCCATCGCCCTTGCAGGCATAGAACAGCCCCGCCAGCGTGCCACCCGGGATCAATAACCGGTGCATCGCAGTAACGTAATCGGCGCGCCGTAACGGGTCGATTGCACAATAGCATGTCTGCTCAAATACCAGGTCAAACTGGCCGTGCAACGCCGCCACAGGGGCCAGCACGTCACTTTGTACCAGCGTCACCTTGAGCCCCTCGGCCCGGGCCCGCAGGTCCACGATCGCCAGCGCTTCGGCGGAGAAATCAACCCCGGTCACGGTATACCCCTGCGCGGCCAGCCAGGTCACCTCCCAGCCCCGGCCACAACCGGGCACCACTACCCGACACGGCTCAATCTGGCCACTCTGATGAAGGTGCATCAAGGGTGGCGACGGCGTGCCCAGGTCCCAACCGGTTTCACCGGTCTGGTAACGACCGCCCCAGAACTCCGGGGTCAGTTCGCTGTCTTGCATACGCTCATCGGCCATGGAAACCCTTGCAAATAAAGGGGCTAACGCTCATTGCTCTGCCACCAGTTTTTGACCAGTGCCTGATAGCGCGGATCGTCGTGAAGGCTGTCAAAATCGTGATCAGAGAGCGACGTGCGTCGTGCGTCAGGGTAGGCAAGAATAGCCTTCTCGAAGGCCGCCAGACCGCCCTCTTTATCCCCCGTCAGCAACTTGTAGGCCGCCTGATGGTAGCCCACCAGCGGCCGCAGCTTGCGCCCTTCGGTGGCCATATTCATGGCTTTTGCTGCCGCTTCCGGTTTGCCTAAATGCAAGAGTGCCAGTGCCAGACTGCTACGAAACTCTGCTGCACGAGGCTCCTGTTTAATGGCCTTTTTGAACCAGCTCTCCGCCTCACTGTACTGTTTTAAGCGGTAGTGGATGGCACCGATTTCGGCCATGGTAATCGGGTCACCGGGCAGCAGTTTACTGGAATGGGTATAGGCGTCAAGCGCCTCCGGATAGCGCTCCAGCCGGGTCAAGGCCACCCCCAGGTTGCCCCACACGACCCCGTCGTTCGGGTCCCGTTCGATGGCCTGCTTGAAATTGAGCAGCGCCTCTTCGTACTGGTCAGCGGCTAACGCTTCAAGCCCCTGTTGATTGAAGAAAGCGCCCTCACCGCCATCGTTGATACAGCCACTCAACGAGATGCCAATAAGCAAGGTCAGGGCCAAGCGCCCCAGTCGGTTTGTCACGGAATTCACAGGTACCTCAGCACTAGACGCCGCCACGTCAACTTCATATCTACCGGTCGGATTGTCCCGACCATTTGGCACAGGCACCTTGCGACGCGTGTATTTAAGGCCAAGCTGCGGATTGTAGGCCGTGCCATCCGGCGGCGTCAATCAAGGCCTTAGTTCTCAAGTTACGGCGTGCCAGGGCCGATGGGACTCTGTCTTTTGGTAAGAATCGCTGCGGGAGAAGTAGGCCAGAGATGTCAGCAAACTTTACGTCTGTATCTGAAAAAGCAAATCGCCTCGTCCAAAAAGGCAAATACGATAAGGCCCTCGCCATCTGGCAACGGTTTGTCGAGCATGCCGATGAGAGCGAGGCCGCCAGTGCCCACAATATCATGGGGGATATTTGCGTTCGCAAGAAGGACTCCCTCACGGCAGTCGACCACTATCTGGCGGCGTCTGAATCCTATGAGCGGCTTAACTTTGCCTTAAAGGCGATCGCAACCCTCAAGAAGATCCTGAAACTGGACAGCAGCCTGCTGGATATCCACATCCGTTTGGGTGATCTGCATGCCCGTCGCGAGATGGTCGGTAATGCGGTCGAGGCCTACCTTACGGTAGCCCGCCTGCATGTGAGCCGGGATGAGATGGACGAAGCCCTCGCGATGATCCAGAAGATCCGCATTCTGGACCCGGTCAACATCCGCCACCGTTTACAGTTGGCCGCCGAACTGTTTGAGCTCGGTTTTGGTGACCAGGCCGGTGATGAAACCTTAAATGCGGTCGATCTATTCTTGCAGGACGAAAACCTGGAGGAGGCGACCCGTTACTGTCGCCACCTGCTGGACCTGCAACCGGACAACGCTGGTGCCAAGGAACGGCTGGAGCGCATCTCCAAATGGGATGTGGACCCTGCATTAGCGGCTGCCACCACCACCTTAAACCACGACGATGACGACCCGGAGTCGGCCATCGACGATCTGTTTGCCGAACTGGATGGCGACTTTGGCGAGACCCGCCC
>JALWRU010000115.1 GCA_026994095.1 Nitrospira sp.
GGCTACGACTATATCTTTGATCGACAGGTGGCAGGGCTGGCTGGCCCGGACGATCTGGTGATCGGCCTGAGCACCAGCGGCAACTCGGCCAACGTGGTGCGCGGTATCGAGCGGGCCGCAGAACTGGGATGCACCACCGCCGCCTTTACCGGGCGGGACGGTGGTGCGCTGGGCAAGATGGTCGACCATCATTTGAATGTGCCCCACGGCGATACTGCCCGCATTCAGGAGGCGCACATCACCCTGGGTCACATCCTGTGTGACTGTGTGGAGACGGCGCTGGCAGAAGGGGCGACCCCGTGAGCAAGCGGCCCGCGCTGTTGCTGGACCGGGACGGCACCATCAACGATGACACCGGCTATGTATCCGACCCGGAGCGGGTCGAACTGCTTCCCGATGCGGCAATCGCCATCGCCAAGGCTCGCTCCCTCGGTTTTGCCATCATCGTGATCAGCAACCAGTCCGGTGTGGGGCGGGGATACTTTGATGAGTCTACGGTGGACCGGGTCAACGGTAGCCTGGTGGCGCTCCTCAAGGGTGCCGACCCAACTGCTCTGGTGGATGGGTTCTACTGTTGCCCCCACTCCCCGGCGACGGATGGGGAGGACAGTTGTGACTGCCGTAAACCCAAGCCGGGCATGATTATAAACGCGGCGAAAGAGCACGATCTGGATCTGGCCCGCTCGTGGATGGTCGGCGACAAACCGTCTGATGTGGCGGCAGGCCAACGGGCGGGTACCCGTACGGTATTACTGGCACCGCCGGGTACGGATAGCACCGCCACGCTGGTGGCCGCAGATCTGGCGGCGGCGGTTGACGAGATCGCCCTGCGGGCCGCAGCAGAAACGACAACAGTAGGGGAGTCGGCATGATTGTGGTCACCGGCGGGGCCGGGTTTATTGGCAGTGCCCTGATTTGGCAGCTCAATCAGCGCGGTATCACCGACATTCTGGTGGTGGACAATCTGGCTTCCACCGAAAAATGGCGCAATCTGGCAGCTCGCCAGTATGTGGACTACATGCACCGGGACACCTTTCTCGACTGGTTGCCCCGGCACGGCAACGAGGTCACGACGATCTTTCATCTGGGGGCCTGTTCGGCCACCACTGAGCGCGACGTGGACTTTCTCATGCGCAACAACTACGACTACACCAAAGCGGTGTGGAAGTGGGGGGTGACCCATGTGGGGCGGGTGATTTATGCCTCTTCTGCGGCTACTTACGGTGGTGGTGAAGCGGGTTATGATGACGACACCGGGCAGATCGACTGTCTGCGACCGTTAAATGCCTACGGCTATTCCAAGCAGCGTTTCGACCAGTGGGCGTTAATGCAGGTGGCCTTGGGAGAGGTTCCGGCCCAGTGGGTCGGCCTCAAGTTTTTTAACGTGTACGGCCCCAACGAGTACCACAAGGGCGGTATGGCCAGCGTGGTCTATCACGCCTTTGGTCAGGCCCGGGACGATGGTGAAATTCGGCTGTTCAAGTCCTATCGGGAGGGCATCGGCGACGGCCAGCAGCGGCGGGATTTTGTCTACGTCAAAGATGCGGTGGCGGTGATGAGCTGGCTGTTGGACCAACCGCAGGTATCCGGCCTGTTCAATCTGGGCACCGGTCAGGCACGCACCTTTCGGGAGCTGGCGGAGGCCACGGTGGCGGCCCTGCCCACGCCGGTGCCGATCCGCTACATCGATATGCCGGAGACGCTGCGGGATCGCTACCAGTACTTTACCGAAGCACCCATGGCGCGGCTTCGGGCAGCAGGGTACGATGCCCCGTTTGCCTCGCTGGAAGAGGGCGTGACAGACTATGTACAAACCCATCTGTCGGCAGACGACCCCTATATATGACAAGGCGGGGGGGAGAGTGGTCGGGGTAAGGCTTTTAGTGCGGGGTGGGTGAATGGCTGAAGTAG
>JALWRU010000116.1 GCA_026994095.1 Nitrospira sp.
CATGGGTATAGAGCACCCCGTCCGAGGCGCGGGCGGCGGTGGAGCCGACCACGTTACAGATGGTCAGCAGCTTGGCCCCTTTGGCCTTGGCCTCCTGCATGGCGGCAATGGTGTCGGCGGTCTCGCCAGACTGGGTAATGACCATCACCAGATGGGAGCCATCGACCAGCGGGTCCCGATAGCGGAACTCCGAGGCGATGTCGACCTCCACCGGCAGCCGCACCAGCGACTCCACCATATATTTACCGGCCAGCGCCGCATGCCAACTGGTGCCGCAGGCGACGATGGTGAGCTTGGCGATACCCTTTAAATCATCGTCCGACAGCCCCAGTTCCGGTAGCAGGACCCCGTCTCTTTGGGGGGCGATGCGGCCTAGAATGGTGTCGGTGATCGCGGTGGGCTGCTCGTGGATCTCCTTGAGCATAAAATGTTTGTAACCGGCCTTTTCGGCCATGACCGGGTTCCACATCACCGTCTGCGGAGTGTGGTGGGTGAGGCTGCCGTCCAGGGAGGTAATCTCTACCTTGTCGGCGGTCAATACCACCACTTCGTTATCATCCAGATAGATCACTTCGCGGGTCTGGGACAGGATGGCGGGAATGTCGGAGGCGATAAAATTCTCCCCCTCGCCCACACCCACCACCAGCGGGCAGGCCTTTTTGGCGGCCACGATGGTGCCCGGACTGTCTTCGCTCACCACCCCCAGCGCAAACGCCCCCTGCACCTGATCGAGGGTGTGGCGCAGGGCGGTCACCAGATCGGCCCCCTGCTGCATGTGACGATCCATCAGGTGGACGATGATCTCGGTGTCGGTCTCCGAGCTCATCTGTCGCCCTTCGGCGATCAGTTCTTCCCGCAGGGGGATGTAATTTTCAATAATGCCGTTGTGGACCAGCGCGATTTTGCCCACCTGATGGGGGTGGGCGTTGGGCACCGAGGGCCGACCGTGGGTGGCCCAACGGGTGTGGCCGATGCCGGTGGTACCCGCCAGCGGTTTGCCTTCGATCAGCTGTTCCAGCGCTGACAGCTTGCCCTCGTTGCGCTCCACCAGAATTGACCCGGACGGGGGCAGCACTGCAATCCCGGCAGAGTCGTAACCCCGATACTCCAGCTTGCGTAGCCCATCGATCAGTAGCGGAACCGCGTCCCGACTGCCCACATATCCAATAATGCCGCACATAGCTTTTTGGCCCGACTAAAACAGTGGTGGTTGGTTTTTGGCTTCCGCCTCTAACAGCGGTCGGCCCAGATGTTTGCGGGCCAGATCGGTGGCCACCCGCCCGCGAGGGGTGCGGTCCAGATAGCCCTCTTTCAGCAGAAACGGCTCGTACACGTCTTCAATGGTATCGCGGGATTCACCGATCCCGGCGGCCAGCGTATCCAGCCCTACCGGGCCGCCGCCGTATTTGTCGACGATGGTGGCCAGCAGCCGCCGATCCATGGGGTCCAGCCCGCCCGTATCCACCTCCATCATGGCCAGCCCCTGCTGAGCGGTGGCCGCGTTGATGGTGCCGTCGCCGTGGACCTGCGCCACATCCCGTACCCGTCGCAGCAATCGGTTGGCGATACGCGGGGTCCCACGGGAGCGGCGGGCGATCTCCTCGGCGCCGTCTGTATTCAACGGTACATCCAGCAACTCTGCCGAGCGGGTGAGGATGGTGGTCAACTCGGCAGTGGAGTAGAACTCCAGCCGCGAGACGATGCCAAAACGGTCGCGCAAGGGGCCGGTCAACAGCCCTGCGCGGGTGGTGGCGGCCACCAGTGTAAAGGGGGCCAGATCGATCTTGACCGTGCGCGCTCCCGGCCCCTGACCGATGACCAGATCCAGGGTGTGGTCCTCCATGGCCGGGTAGAGCACCTCTTCCACCGCCGGGCTGAGCCGATGGATCTCGTCGATAAACAGCACGT
>JALWRU010000117.1 GCA_026994095.1 Nitrospira sp.
GGTCTGCATCCCCTGCCGCTCTGAGCTGGAGGCCCAGCAAGCCATCTGCAAAGCGGTGCAGGACTCCCCCGTTGAAGGGCTCTGTCAGTCGGTACAGTACGACCAGTTGATGAGCCGTATTCGTGGGGCAGAGCCCCCGGTAGTACCGTTGGCCGAAGCCGCTGACCGCCGTGACCGCCGTCGTCAACGAACCGTGTGGGGCCGCCCCTGGGGGCAGATCGCCGCAGTGGCCGCCGCATTGGTGGCCATCGTCACGGTACCGCTAACCGGCTTGTTAACCCCCGAAGACACCACCTTCCACACCCTGTCTGCCAGTCAGGGCGATGGCCCTGCCCCTGTAACGCAGGTGGGTGATTTACGGGTTATTTTTGACCGGTCACTCACCGCCGGGCAGCGGGTAGCCCTGTTAGACAACGTCAACGGGCGGGTGATTCAGCCAGCCGATGCTCATGGTGTCTATGTGATTCGGCTGGGTGACGGGCAGACGCTGGCTCCGGAGCAGTTTGCCCGCACCGTTGATCAACTGCGTCAAGACCCGCTGGTCGTATTTGCCGAGCCGGTCTATCGACCGCAGATTGACCGCTCTGATATCAGCAAGTCTCGCTCTAACGACGGCTCCCAGGGAGGCCAGTTACGATGAACATACTCACTAAAATATCCGGGTTGTGGCTGGCGGGTCTGGCACTGTCTGGCGGGCTGCCGTTGGTGGCAATGGCAGAGCCACCGGTGACTGCCGTGCCCACCGCACAAGGCGCGGCTGCGACGCCGACCGCTGACCAGCCGATTGATCAGAACCAGGTGGATCGCACCATATTGGTCACCTTTCAGGACCGTAGCATTGAGCGTACTTCGGTGGTGGGCGGCGACCGCTACCGCAGTCGTGGTGCCTACGACAGTACCTTGTGGGGTCGCCGGGTAGCCGACTACATCGCCGAAAAATACACCCTGGAGATTGTCGCCCAGTGGCCGATCTCCGAGTTGGATATCCACTGTGTGGTGTTCAAGGTACCGGAAGGGGCACAGGTAGACGTGATGCTGGCCCGCCTGCGGGACAATCACCGCATTGAGACTGCCCAGCCCATGCACACCTTCCGCACCATGACGCATAACTACAACGACCCCTACTACGAACTGCAACGCAGCATCCGCCTGATGCAGGTCGAGGCTGCTCACCGCTTCTCCACCGGCAAACAGATTCGGATTGCCATCATCGATACCGGCATTGACCAACAGCACCCGGACTTGAAGGGGCAGGTGGTTATCAACAAAGATTATTCTGCTGCCCTGCCGTCGTCTACGGCGGGCAAAAAACAGACCTACAGTTACGATGCCCACGGCACGGCGGTTGCCGGGGTGATCGGTGCGGTGGTGGACAACGGCATCGGCATTGTCGGCGTAGCGCCGGGAGCCAAACTGATCTCCATGAAGGCCTGTAATGCGGTGGAAGAACGCTCCATGGCAGCGGTCTGCAACAGCCTTACGCTGGCACAGGCGCTCAACCAGGCTATTCGTATCCGCCCGGACATCATTAACATGAGCCTTGCTGGACCGGTAGACCCGCTATTGCAGCGGCTCATCGACCGGGCGCTGGATGCGGGGATTGTGGTGGTCGCTGCGGCGTCGCCGCTGGCCAGTGGTCAGCCAGCGTTCCCGGCCTCCATGGAGCGGGTCATTTCAGTGAGCGATCAGCCGGGGGATTATCACACCGCCCGCACCTTGCTGGCACCTGGTGCCGATGTGCTGAGCACAGTCCCCTACGGCACCTATGACTACGTGTCCGGCAGCTCCATCTCGGCAGCTACCGTATCGGGGTTGGCTGCGCTGATTTTGCAACTGCGCCCCGGCACCTCTTCTCACGAGATTTCGTCCATGCTGGCCCAGGCCACCATTCAGGACCCGAAGGACGCCTCACTAGTGATCAACGCCTGCCATATGATGGCGCAGCTACAGTCGGAAGCGCTTGGCCGCTCCAACACTACCGATACTGCGCTGTCTTGTACCACCTTGGCAGCGCGTTGATCCTCGTCAGGTGGGGAGCATCTTCCCCCTAGGGGCCCCCACCTGACACCCCTCCTTATTTTCCCCACGGAAAAAAGGGCGATATGACTGGAACACCAGCTCATATGCGCATATGACAGCCCGTGGCTACGACTGCTTGCCATCCCCAAACGATGACCCGGCCGGGGGAATGTTTTCCAGACTAATGCCTGTTGGTTGCTAGAAGGTTTCGGGCGGGCCTTTTTATGGGGTGGGCAGCAACGCCTGTACCCGCTGTTGCAGATGGGGCACCACGTTGGCCTCAAACCAGCCGTTATTCTTCAGCCAGCGGTTGTTGCGTGGGCTGGGGTGGGGTAACGGCAGGTATTCCGGGCCGTATTGCCGCCACGCCCGCACGGTTTCGGTAAGGTTCTTCTTGCGGTCGGCAAGGTGCCAGCCGATGGCGTACTGGCCGATCACCAGTGTGAATTCGACATCGGGCAGCAGCGCTAACAATGGTGCGCGCCAGCTCTCGGTACACTCGCTTCGGGGCGGCAGGTCGCCGGATTTGCCGGTGCCGGGATAACAAAAGCCCATCGGCACCAGCGCGATCTGTTTGGGGTCATAAAATTGTGCCCGTGAGACGCCCATCCACAAACGCAGACGGTCGCCGCTGGGGTCGTCAAACGGCACCCCGGATTCATGCACCCGCCGACCCGGAGCCTGCCCCACCACCAGAACACGGGCGCGACTACCGACCTGAATCACGGGCCGGGCACCGTGGGGAAGCGACGGTTCACATAAACGACAGGCACGAATGTCGGCCACCAGCGTGGTCAGGGCGAGGTCGTCCGGGCGGTCCACGTTATAACGGCTGCGGTTTTAAATGGGCGGGCAGATAGAGCGGATGGGTGGGGTGGCCCGACTGGGTCTGGCGCAGATAGCTGGCCTGTAAACGCTCCTGCTGCAACCAGTCGCGCACCGCCCTGCCCTGCTGGAGATGCTCCCCGTGGTTGCCCCAGGCGCAGACAATCAATGGCTGATAACGGGCGGTGGCAGTCGTCTGTATCTGCTGGGCCGCCCATAATATATACGTTTTGTTGAGTGGGCCTATCGGGTCGGCTCGTTGTTTCATGCCAGCCGGGTAGGTATCCCGGTAGGCAAAGATGTTGGCCACAAACAGCCGCCCGATGCCCCAGGTGCGAGCAAAGCCGATACAGCGGCGAATGGTGGGGTCGTCCTGCTGTTCGTCGGCGGTAGACGGGTTCAGCAGGATGAACAGCATGGCCTTGTGGCTACGGCTTAAACGCCGCCACAGCAGATATCGGTAGTCCCGGCAGGGTGAAAAGACAGCCCCCTGTCGACTGTCCCCGACCGTCTCACCGGTCAGTTGTTCCAGTGCATTGATCATCGCGGCCCATCATCCACTTCAAGCGAAGTGGGTGCAACCCGGCCTGCTTGACAGCCCCCGACCCCTACTTTAATGTCTCCCGTTCAGCTTCAGGTGTCCCGGTAGGAAACTACGGGATGAAACGGGAAGTCGGTGCGCATGAAAGTATTGATGCAATCCCGACACTGCCCCCGCAACGGTAAGCGAGTTGCGGTCGATCACGCGCCACTGCATCGGTTTGATGTGGGAAGGCGATCGGCCCGGTCTTGATTTTTTAAGGCCACCTCGCGAGTCCGGAGACCGGCCTGAAGCCGTTGGTTGGCATTGCGGGGAGCGATGCGGCGGCAGACGGGTCTCCCCTGCCTCTTCCTCACTCCTTCGTTAATGCTGCGTTATTACCCAGATGCACACGGGTTGGTGTGCCGGAGGACTCATGCAGATAAAACGATTATTCCCCCTGACCATTTTTTTGCCCCTGGTCGGGCTGTTGTTACTTGCAACGACGCCTGTACAGGCGGTGGAACTGGAGCCGGTCATCGTCACCGCCAGTCGCACCGCGCAGACGGTGGATGAAACCCTCGCCCCGGTGACAGTCATCACCCGTGACGACATTGAACGCTCTCAGGCCCGCTCGATTCAGGACCTGCTGCGAGGTGTGCCGGGAGTCAGCTTTTCCAATAACGGTGGCGCGGGCAAAAATACCTCGCTGTTTTTGCGGGGGGCCGAGTCGGATCACGTACTGGTGTTGATTGACGGCATGCGGGTGGGCTCTGCCACCACCGGAACCACCTCGTTCCAGCATATCCCGTTGCAGCAGATCGAGCGCATCGAGATCGTGCGGGGGCCGCGCTCCAGCCTGTACGGCTCCGAGGCCATTGGCGGGGTGATTCAGATCTTTACCCGCAAAGGCGGCGGTGAGTTGTCCAGTTTTGCTGCGGTAGGCGGTGGTAGCTACCGCACCTTTGATGGCGCTGCCGGGGTGTCCGGCGGAGGCAAGCAGAGCTGGTTTAATGTGAGCGGTAATTTTATCGAGACTGACGGCTTCAATGCCTGCACCGGCAAGCCGTTTCCCGGTGGTGCCGGTTGTTTTACCAATGAGCCGGATAAAGACGGCTACCGCAACCTGTCGGGCAGCGCCCGCGTGGGTGGCCGTATTGGCGACCTGCTGGAGGTCGATCTGCGCGCCCTGCGAACCCTGGGCCGCACCCGCTTTGATGGTGGTTTTCAGAACGAGGCCTCGTTTGTACAGCAAGTACTGGGGGGCACTGTAAAACTGTCACCGGGTGAAAGCTGGCAGATGACCCTGTCTGGCGGGCGCAGTCAGGATGAGTCGAACAACGCCAAAGACAGTGTTTTCAGCAGTTCCTTTGATACCGTCCGTGACAGCATCAGCCTGCAAAATGACATGGCCCTGGCCGACGATCACCTGCTGACCGTGGGGGCCGATTTTAGGGATGACAAGGTGGCGGGCACCACTGCCTATAGCGAGTTGTCACGCAACAATACCGGGGTGTTTGCCCAGTATCTGGGAACGGTCAGGGCGCTGGATACTCAACTGTCTGGCCGTTGGGATGACGACGAGGCGTTTGGTGCCCGCTTTACCGGCGGTATCAGCGTAGGGTGGGCAGTAAGCACACAAGATCGCCTGATCGCCTCCTACGGTACCGCCTACAAGGCCCCGACTTTCAACGAACTGTACTTTCCCGGGTTTGGTAACAGTGCCCTGAAGCCGGAAAAGTCTCGCAGTATGGAGCTGGAGTTTCGCCATCAGGTGGGGCGCAGTCACTGGACCGCCAACGTATATGAGACCCGCATCCACAACCTGATCTCGTTTGACGCCTCGATCAGCGCGCCGAATAATATTGAAGAGGCCCGCATCCGGGGGCTGGAGTTGGGGCTGACCACCGAAGTACGCGGCTGGCAGGTGGCCTCAAATGTCACCATTCTGGACCCGCAAAACCACGGTGGTAACAACAGCCAGGGCAACCTGCTGCCCCGACGAGCCCGTAAAAGCGCGCGGGTTCAGGCGGATCGCGGTTTTGGCCCGTGGGCATTGGGCGCCACTATACGGTACGCAGACAAACGCTATGATGACCTGAACAACAGCCGCCAACTAGCCCAGTACACCACCCTGGATCTGCGTGGCGAATACCGCATCTGCGAGCATCTGCGCTTGCAGGTCCGGGGGGAGAACCTGTTCAATCAGCGTTATGAAACCGCCTCCTTCTTCACTCAACCGGGTCGCAGCGGGTATATCACCCTGCGTTTTGACGGGTAACGATCGTGGGTGACCAGAAAGCAGACGACCACCAGCAGCGCATGCAACGCAAAAAAGAGGTGGTCGATGCGGCCATCGCCAGGGCCGACCGGGACAAGGGACTGCTGCTGGTGCTGACCGGCAACGGCAAGGGCAAGTCCAGTTCGGCCTTCGGCATGGTGGCGCGGGCGCTGGGCCACGGTCTCAAGGTGGGGGTGGCCCAGTTCATTAAAGGTCGGGGAGATACCGGCGAAGAGCTGTTTTTTGCCGATCAGCCCAACGTGGTCTGGCATGTATTGGGTGAAGGGTTTACCTGGGATACCCAGAACCTGGCCAAGGATCAGCAGACCGCACAGGACGGTTGGCAGGTGGTGAAGGCCATGCTGTCCGACCCGACCATCGGGCTGGTAGTGCTGGATGAATTGACCTATCCGATCAGCTACCGCTGGCTGGAACTGGAGACGGTGTTGGCCGATCTGGCCGCCCGCCCGCCCATGCAGCATGTGGTCATTACCGGTCGCAGCGCCGCCAAAGGGCTGTGTGACGCCGCCGACACGGTCACTGAACTGCGCGACATCGAACACGCCTTCCGGGCGGGTATCCGCGCCCAGAAGGGTATTGACCTGTGACCCGCCCGGGTGTCTGTCACCCGCCTCCCGGTCAGCGGTGACGATGCTCATGGCAGTGGCGCTGGATTGGTGGCTGGCAGAGCCGCGTCGGTGGCACCCGCTGGTGGGGTTTGGTCGGTTTGCTGGCTGGGTTGAGCGCCAGTTCTATCGAGATCAACGGATACGCGGGGTGCTGGCAGTGATGCTGACGGTGATCCCCATCACCCTGCTGGCCGTCTGGCTATCGGCCTTGTCGCTGGTGGGAGGGCTGTGGAGTATCGGGCTGCTCTATCTGACACTGGGGCACAAAAGCCTGCACCAACACGCCCGCCCGGTGGCCCAAGCGCTGGCTGCGGGTGATGAGGTGACTGCCCGCTACTGTGTGAGTCAACTGGTCAGCCGGGATGCCGCGACCTTAAAGGTCAGCGCCGCTACGGTGGAGTCGGTGCTGGAGAATGGCAACGACGGGGTATTTGGTGCGCTGTTCTGGTTTGCGGTAGCGGGCGCTCCCGGCGCGGTGGCCTTCCGGTTGGTGAATACACTGGACGCCATGTGGGGCTATCGCAACGAGCGCTACCAACGGTTCGGCTGGGCGGCAGCACGGCTGGACGATCTACTGGGCTACCTGCCCGCCCGCTTGACGGCGCTCACTTACGGGGTGGTCTCTGGCGGTCATTGGCGCAGGGCGCTCGTCTGCTGGCGTAAGCAGGCCCCCGCTTGGGACAGCCCCAACGCTGGGCCGGTGATGGCTGCCGGGGCTGGAGCGCTGGGGGTGACGTTGGGCGGTCCTGCCCGTTACGCCAAGGTCTGGCATCAACGGCCTCTATTGGGGGTCGGCCAAGCGCCGGAAGGCAGGCACATCGAAGCAGCACTCAGGCTGTTGCGTCGAGGGGTACTGCTTTGGCTGGGGGTGTGGATTGTCTTCAACTGGTTGCTGAGGATTTGGTTTCATGCTTGAACACGGCGGTCGCTTGCGCCAAGCCGCCGCCAACTATGGAATACCGCTGGCGGACTGGCTTGATCTATCCACCGGCATCAACCCGAACGGCTGGAGTGTGCCGCCCCTGCCCGCCTCCATCTGGCAGCGATTGCCGGAGGACGAGGACGGGCTTGAGCAGACCGCACAAGACTACTATGGGGCCTCGGCAGTTTTGCCGGTGGCAGGCTCTCAGGCAGCTATTGCCGCCCTGCCGCGCCTGCGTACTGCCGGTGTGGTAGCCATCCTGCATCCGGGTTACGCCGAGCACGCCCACGCATGGCGACAGGCCGGGCATCGGGTGGTGCCGGTTACTGCCAAGCAGATCGATGGGGTGCTGGCGGACAACGCCGATCCGGTGCAGGTGATGGTGTTGATCCATCCGAACAACCCCACCGGGGTCTGTTTTGAGCGGGAGCAATTATTGGGCTGGCATCAACAGTTGGCGAATCGTGGCGGCTGGCTGGTGATCGATGAGGCCTTTATGGACATGACTCCGGAGCAGTCGCTGGTAGCCGAGCACCAACGCCCCGGCCAGGCCAAAGAACTTGCCCAGCGAGCGCAGCAGGATCAGGCCGGGGCACGGGTGGGGTT
>JALWRU010000118.1 GCA_026994095.1 Nitrospira sp.
GAGTGCCTGTTCTCTACCATTCACGAGGCGGGGCACGGCATGTACGAGCAGGGCATCGATCCGGCGCTGGACGGCACTCCGTTGGCCACCGGTACCAGTTCAGGATTGCATGAGTCCCAGTCACGCCTGTGGGAGAATCGGGTGGGGCGGTCAGAAGCCTTTTGGGACTACTGGTATGGGCCGCTTCAGGCGGTCTTTCCCGGTCAGTTGGCAGCGGTATCGCAGGCGGATTTTTATCGGGCCATTCATGAGGTATCCGCCCGCCTGATTCGCACCGATGCGGACGAGTTGACCTACGACCTGCATGTGATGATGCGCTTCGATCTGGAGTGTGACCTCTTGACCGGGGCCATCCATGTGGCCGATCTGCCGGAGATCTGGGCGGCCCGCATGACGGCCGATCAGGGGATCACCCCGCCGGATCACAACAGCGGGGTGTTGCAGGATGTGCACTGGTTTGCGGGGCTGGTGGGTGGGGCCTTTCAGGGATATACCCTGGGCAACATGATGTCGGCCCAGTTGTATGAAGCGGCCGAGTTGGCCATGCCTGCACTCGATGAGCAGTTCCGGCAGGGTGATTTTTCGGCCCTGAAGGGGTGGCTCAACCAACAGGTGCACTATTCCGGGCGGGGAGAGGACACCCTCCCCATTCTGCAACGGGCTACCGGGCGCGGATTGGATGCGGCCCCCTATATACATTATTTGACGGACAAGTACAGGACCATCTACGGTCTATAGTTGCCCGCGTAGCTCCTGTCCCTCACAATGGCACGCAATCAAATTCCGCCAAGGACACACGGCATTGGCTGTGTCGTCGCAATCATGTGAGAACGGTTTGAACCATAACGCCAAGATTATTTGTACCATCGGACCGGCCTGCGAGACGGAGGACGCTCTGGAGCGGCTGGTTCTGGCAGGCATGGATGTGGCACGTCTCAATTTCTCGCACGGTAGTCACGAGACCCACGCACTGGTGGTGGAGCGCCTGCGTAAAGTCGCCAAAAAGCTGGATCGTCACATCGCCATCCTGCAGGATTTGCAGGGCCCCAAAATCCGCATCAGCCGGTTTGTCGACGGGCGGGTCGAGATCGTCACCGGAGCGACCTTCACGATTACCACCCGCGAGGTGGAGGGCGGGCAGGACATTGTCTCCTCGCCCTACAAACAGTTGCCCAACGATGTCAAAGAGGGTGGTTTTATCCTGCTGCGCGACGGCCTGATTAAACTTCAGGTCAAGCGGGTGGACGATCAGGATGTGATCTGTACGGTGATCGACGGCGGCATGTTGCCGGATCGTAGCGGCGTAAGCCTGCCCGGTGTACGTATCTCTGAGCCGTGCCTGACTGAAAAGGACCGGGAAGACCTGGACTTCGGCCTGACCCTGGGGGTGGATTATGTGGCCCTGTCGTTTGTGCGCGACCCGGAGGATCTGGTCGAGATCAAACAGCTGGTCAAGAAGAAGTCGATCCCCATCATCGCCAAGCTGGAGACCGCCGAGTCGCTGGGCAAACTGGACGCCATCATCGACGCTGCCGATGCGGTCATGGTGGCCCGTGGTGACCTGGGGGTTGAGATCTCTTCAGCACGGGTGCCGGTGGTGCAAAAAGACATCATTGAGCGGTGCCATCACAAGGGGGTACCGGTCATTACCGCCACCCAGATGCTCGACTCCATGGCCAGCCAGCCGACCCCGACGCGGGCTGAGGCCTCTGATGTGGCCAATGCCGTGTACGACGGTAGCGACGCGGTCATGCTGAGTGTGGAGACCGCCTTTGGCAAATACCCCACCGAGTCGGTGGAGACCATGGCGGCCATCATCAACGAGGCCGAGAAGAGTGATTACTTCCGCCTGGGTGAGCCGAACATGCGGGCAGACCGGCTGATGTCGGCCCAGAGTATCTGCCGGG
>JALWRU010000119.1 GCA_026994095.1 Nitrospira sp.
ATCATCAACTCCACCAGCGTGAAGCCGCTCTGTGAGGTCGGCTTTCTCACGATGCGCCCCACTCCTTGGCGATCAACGTGGTCATGCTGATGTGGCGGGTGTCGTTGTCCCAATAGACGGTAGAGGTCACGGTGGTGATAAAGGCGTCGGGTACGTTGGTCTGTACTGTCACGACCCGTTTGAAAGCGGAATTTCCAGAGATGGCGCCATAGGCTTCAGTGCCAGCGAGGTCGTCGGCCTCTTCGTATCCCGCCGAACGGGCCGCTTCCATCTTGTCTTTGGCGAGGGTGGTGGCCACGGTCATGTGGTTGGCCATGGCGTTACCGTTAATGTTGATGTCGGCCAGCGCGGCGGTGCCGAGCATGCCGATCATGACCACCGCCATCGCTACCAGCACCTCGATCAAGGTAAACCCCTGCTGCTGGCGTGATGCCACTATCCTTCCCATGACGAGCCGCTCCATTTGGCGTATTTCACCAGTCCGATCATGCCGCGTACTGAGAGGCAGCGTGTAGGGTGGTCGTCCCCATCGTTGTTGGTCAGATAGATCATTCCCAGAGTCTGTGGCACCGCACCGGGTTGGGCAGACAGTACCGACGACCCGGCACCATTGAAGATTAGATTGTTACCAGAGAGGGCCACCGCATCGTCGATTGTATCGGTGTTGTTGGTGCAGTCTTTCAGGCCGCTCTTGTAACCAAACGTGACCCCCGGATAGTCCACCGCAAGATCGGTGGTACGAACCGTAGGGGTACCGTCAGAGCTACAGTTGGTAGCGCTGGAGTCAGTCACCCGGTCGATCTGGTAGGTGGTCGATGAGGTGATGCACAGCAGATAGGGGCTGTTGGCCTCTACCGCAAGCGCGCGGGTCTGGCGGATGTCGCCCATCAGGTCACGGGCGGCATTGTCCAGCCGCATCTCCGGCAAGCGGGTTACGTAGACAAAGCCGGCGATACCGGTCATCACCGAGATAATGGCTAACACCACCATTAGTTCAATGAGGCTGAATCCGTGGTTGTTGTCGACTGTGTTCATCCGGCTCCTGAAATAACTGCCTAAATTAAAAGCAATTGATATGCCACACCCTGTAGAAAGTTCGTATATCACTGTTTTACCTGACATTACGGAGGAGCGTTCTGAGTCAGACACCGGCGCTGGCAGCGGTGACATCTACCACGCTTGAACCGTTTGGCCGTTGCGTTCCCCAATGGGATCGACAGGGATTGTCTGTTGGGGTGAGTCCCGCGACTGGATGGGGTCAGCCCTGACGGGTGGGGATCGGATATGATTGAGCGACTGCATGATCCCCTGCCCCTTACATCTACGGACTTACTCTGGTGCCCTATCTCATTCGACCCGGCGGTTTGCACCGTATCCCTGCACCGTTGTTGATTGCTGCCCTAATGATGCTGTTGTCTGTCGGGGTGGCCCACGCGGCAGAGACCGTGGCATCCCCTGACGAGCAAGGCGCTGTCGTTGGGGCGGGCGGTCAGGTCGACGTGCAGCAATCGGCCCTGCCCGGGGCGGCTCCCTATCCAGTGGATTTGCAGCGTCGTATCAGCCAACACATGCCGTTCCGACCCGGTCACCGCCCCGATACCCACTTCTGGAGCGCCGAGGGGGTGCCCCGGTATGCCAACCGACTGATTCTGGAGCACTCGCCCTATCTGCTGGACCATGCCCACAACCCGGTCAACTGGTACCCGTGGGGCAAGGAGGCGCTGGCCACCGCCAAACGCGAAAACAAGCTGATTTTTCTCTCCATCGGTTACTCCAGTTGCCACTGGTGTCATGTGATGGAGCAGAAGGTCTTTGAAGATTTGGGCATCGCCACCTATCTCAATCAGCACTTTATCAACATCAAAGTGGATCGGGAGCGCCGCCCGGACCTGGACCAGATCTA
>JALWRU010000120.1 GCA_026994095.1 Nitrospira sp.
GGCCCATACAGCCCCACCTGATACTCAGACAAGGGAATCAGCGCCGCTTCACGCTCCTCCGACCAGTTTGCAACAAACACCAGGTCGTGCAACGGTTCGGGCAGCGCCGACTCTGGAAAATGGTGCGCAGGTGAGGCCGCAAACGCAAGATACGAACTATTCTTTACCCCACCCTGCTGCAGCGACTGAAGATGGCCGGTATCGGTCACAAACCCGTGCTGAATCCAGTCAAACACATGCGCTCTGCGGGAGGGATCGTCCCCAAACCAGCACATGACCGGGACCCGCCCAGCCCGCTCACACAGGGCTGCCAGCATAGGATCATCGACCAGAGCCGACACCACCAATACCAGATCAGGTTTAAGCTGTTGAATGATCTGCCCTGCCCGATCTGCCCACTTCCGCTCCCACAAGGCTGGCGATATTCGGCGCGCCACATGCCGCAGTAACCGGTCGGCAGTGCCGCTACCGGTGGTCAGCAGCACCTCCACCTCATGGCCTTGTTGGCAGGCCGCATGGGCAACATAGTCGAGCCATAGACCTCGCCAGGGCTTTCCGACCAGCAGAAGTCTCATAGTGTTTGCAAACCTCACTGTGGGTGACCCAACCGGCATCTGCACCAAGCGCGACCCACGCCCACGTCGGGCGGCGCGCCATGCTATCATACCCGCCCTACTCCGCAACCTGAATGGGCCTTTTACGGTGACGCAAGTGATCGATCTGCCAGCACAGAACGACATCCGCCGCATCCTTATTATGCGCTGGAGCGCCCTGGGTGATGTGGTGATCTCCACCACCGCCATTGAGGACGTGCGGCGCGCCTTTCCCAACGCCCTCATCGACCTGAATACCATGCCCGCGTATACGGCATTGTTTGACCACGACGACCGCCTCAACGACGTGTTTGCGATCGATCTGCGCAAGACCGAGCGAGGTCTCAAAGGGGTTTGGCGCTGGCTTAAACGGGTACGGCAGGGGCGCTACGATCTACTGGTGGACCTGCAATCCAACGACCGTGCCCGTTTTTTGGTAAGCCTGTTGCGGCTGACCGGGCCTCACCCCCGCTGGCGTATCGGCTGTCACAACCAGTTTCCCTACAATATTGCTGCCAGCAAAGACATCTCCCCTACCGCCCACGTGTTTGATCGCACCCGTAGCGCACTGAGTAACGCGGGTATCCCTCAATCCGCCAATCAACCGGTGCTAGGGCTATCGCCAGACAACGAATCCAACTGTGCACGGCTACTTGCTGAAAACCACCTCACAGATCGACCCTACGCGGTGTTCTTTCCCGGTTGTCAGGCGGCCGGCTTTCTTAAGCGGTGGGGAGCGGAACGGTACGCTGCTCTGGCGGGCGAGCTGGTGCAGCAAGGGCTGGACAAAGTGCTGTTGGTAGGTGGTCCGGACGAAGCTGACGAACTGGACAAAATTGCTGAGTTGGCCGGTCCTGCAGTCATCAATCTATGTGGTCAGACCCGGTTGCTGGATATCGTTCCGCTGGTGCAATCCGCCCGGTTTGTGGTGAGTAACGACACCGGACCGGGCCATATTGCAGCGGCTGCGGATCGACCCATCACCGTGATTTGCGGGCCGACCGATCCGGCGCGGGTCAAACCGGTGGGGTCACAGGTGACCACCCTGCAAGCCGAGCAGGACTGTTTAAACTGCTACTGTCGCAAGGAGTGTGACGACCATAGCTGCATGGTGGCCATTACCCCGGCGCAGGTGGTGCAACAGATCGTCCCTCACCTGCCGTAACCCAAGCGACACCCGCGCGATTTGCTACGCAATCGCCGCCATCATCTCTGGCACTTTGATCTTCTTGCCGATATACCGCACGTGCACTTCACCTTCGTCGGCAAACACCCGCACCTCACCCACACCGTCCAGCGCCATCAATAT
>JALWRU010000121.1 GCA_026994095.1 Nitrospira sp.
CGCCATATCCCACCCACCCGCGTGACCCGTACCCGGGCCTTCCGCAGGGCCCACCGGGTGGTACCCAGCCGGTTCTATCAGGACCATCCCAACAACGATCTGAACCGCTGCGAACAGTGCCATCGGGATGCGGCACAGGGCCGCTATCTGCTGACCAATATCGTGATCCCCGGCTTGGGAGCCTGGTCCAGCCGCCGGTAGCTACACCCTATACCAACTGGTTAACAGCGGATTTTCAGTATGATATTGATCCTGTTTTGCAGATTGCGGGAGTTGTGCTATGGTTGAGATAGTGGCGCAGGAATAATCGCGCTTTCACATCTGATCGGGGGGTCACGGATGGCAAACGGGATGGGGGTCTCGACCAAAGTTTCAGAATTGCGCCGGTATCGGCGGGCACCGGTTTCTACGCGTGTCAGTATGGAGTGTCTGGGGGTGGAGTCCATCACCCGGACCATTGACCTGGGGGCCGGAGGCATGCGGGTAACCGTGACCACGCCTTATCCGATCGGTTGCCAGATCAACATCACATTGTGCTGTGCCGAAGTTCATTGCGCCGAACCGGTGGAATTGACAGGCAAGGTCGTCCATGTGGACGGCTCGAGCATGGGGGTCAAGTTTGACACCCTGTCGCCAGCGGCGTTGGCGGTGGTGCTTGCGTTAGTGGCCAAGCAATTCAAGGAAGTGGGGTAGTCATCGGCGTCCGCTTTTGGCGCGTGAGCAACCTCTCCGGATCGGCGAAATCCTCAACGTAGCGCTGCTACGCCTCCGGTTTCACCTCACCTGCGAGAACACCCACAAGCCAAAATCGAACGCCTACGTCGAGGAATGGGGGAGGGGGGCCAGTCTGGCGACAGGCTGGCTCCTTTTTTCTTTCTACCGGCGTCCGCTTTTGGCCTGTGGGTAACCTCTCCGGCTCCCGAAAATCCTCAACGTACAAACGTATGCCTGCGGTATTTCGCTCGCTTGCGAGAACGCCCACAAGCCAAAATCGAACGCCTACGCGTGAGTCTTTACCGGCGTCCGCTTTTGGCTTGAGGGCAACCTCTCCGGCTCCCGAAAATCCTCAACGTACAGACGTACGCCTGCAGTTTTCGCTCACCTGCGAGAACACCCACAAGCCAAAATCGAACGCCTACGTCGGTTGGTTTTCTGGGTGGGCGAGGCTGGTTTGCTGGCCCCTTTTGGATTTTTTAGGAATGGTCATCCCCGGCCCCGTGCAGCATGGTGGCCCGTCCACCCACCGCGTCCCTGGTCCGCTGCCCTTATCGCTGCACGCCGTGCGTGCCTGCCTGCTGGTTGTGGTTTCCCTTGTTGTTACGGTCCTCTATACTCCCCGGTCAAATAGGGCGTCTGTTGACGCGGTATCACACCTGATGGGGGAACATCATCGTGACAACACCACCTGCATATGGTGGCAAGGGACGGGAACGCCGTCGCCATGCCCGTGTGCAAAAACAGCTACTGGTCACCCTGTGGCCCGAGCGGGAGAACCCCTCCCCACCAGACGATCCGCAACGGGTCATCGGTCGTTCGCTTGATATCAGTGTCGGCGGGATACTGGTCGATTCACCCCGTGCGTTTCCGGTGGGGGCGCGGCTCTCCATGCTGTTGACGATTCAGACCCCGGACGGGCTGGAGCGGGTGCCGGTGAGTGGTAGTGTGGTGCGCGTGGGTAATCCGGGCTTTGGTATCAAATTCGATACCCTGTCACCACGGGCATTGACCGTACTGCTGGAGATCACCGTCGCCAGTATGGGCGGTGGAAAGGCCGACTAGGGCCTGTTCACACAAATAGAAACAGGCCCTAACGGATGTATGCAGGGACTGTTGGCTGCGCCCCCGCCCCGGATGGGCCTGCTGCCATGCGCGGGCTGATCCATTGCGGTG
>JALWRU010000122.1 GCA_026994095.1 Nitrospira sp.
CGACCCAAAGTCTGGTCGGTGGCATCTACCACAAACCACTTGATCGGCTGGTCCTGCTTACGAAACGACAGCGTTTTCATTCCAACAATCTCAACTAAAACAGCATACAGATGCCCCAACACACACCATGCACCGGGGCCTCACCGACACCAGAGCCGGAGGAAGCCAAGCATTATAACCCGCTCAGGGGGCAGGTCAAGCATAAAACCGCACCAGGTTGCAGGTCCGTATCCGGGGCAGGATTGGGAACAGGTTTGCCTACTAGTGGTCATGGGGCACCCTTATGATTGCAGCACAGCGGCCTGTTGAGCGGCCCGGTAGTGGAAGGATTCGCTTGTGCCGGCTTCATGTGCGGCCAATCGGTCGACGGGTATGTGTGTGGCACGACTCTTGAAAAACTTGTGACGGCTGTCCGGTCGTCGCGGTTCTCAGGAGACCATCTATATGGTGGTTCGGTGGGGAATGAGGGTGGCCTGAACGGACGGCGGTTTCCTTGACAATATTCGAGGGTAGCCGTAAGGTTTGGAAATCCATTTTTATGGTGGTTTGTGTTTTTGTTTTAGGCCGGGTCTTCTGTTTTAACCGTGGATTGACGCCGCTGCCGCTGTCGTTGGTGGGCAATGTGTTGCCACGGTCGTAATTTTTTTCAAGTGTATGGAGGTGTGGTGTGGAGGATCAGCTGACACATTTTAACGAGTCCGGCCGGGCTCGTATGGTGGACGTTTCTGGCAAGCCGGATACCCAGCGCATCGCTGTGGCGGCGGGCACTATCAAGGTGTTGCCGGCAACCTTCGAGCGCATCATGGCGGGTCATATGAAAAAAGGTGACGTGCTGGGTGTGGCACAGGTGGCAGGGATTATGGGGGCCAAGGCCACCCACAGCATCATCCCCATGTGTCACCCGCTGCTGCTGACCAAGGTCGATATCGAGTTTGATACCGATGAGACCGTCGATGCCAACGGCTACTGCGCCATCACCGCCACCGCCACCGTGGCCGTATCGGGACAGACCGGTGTCGAGATGGAGGCCTTGACCTCTGTCAGTGTGGCGCTGCTCACGATCTATGACATGAGCAAGGCCATCGACAAGGGTATGTATATGATGAACGTGGGCCTGATCTCGAAAGAGGGAGGTAAATCCGGCGACTTTACCAACGCCCACATTGCCTCCATGCATGCCGACTGATCTGCAAGCTGATCAACGGGTGGCTGTGTCGTGATTGTTGTTGAAGATCTGGTCAAGTGCTACGGCACTTCAGATAAACGCTCCGTGGATGGGGTCTCGTTTGAGATTGCCGAGGGCGAGGTGTTTGCTTTTCTCGGCCCTAACGGGGCAGGCAAAAGCACTACGGCCAAGATCCTGACCACCCTGATGGCGCCCACATCCGGTCGGGCCTCGGTGGCCGGGTTCGATGTAATGGAAGAGTCACGTAAGGTGCGTGAATGCATCGGCTACGTGGCCCAGAACACCGGCATCGACTTCTTCATGACCGGGCGTGAAAACCTCACGCTCATCGCCCATCTGTATCACTTGAAAGGGGCTGAACTCAAGGAGCGGGTCGACACCATGCTCGACTACTTCAGCCTGACTGAAGTGGCCGACCAGATGTGTGCCGGGTACTCTGGCGGTATGCAGCGTAAGCTGGATATTGCCACCGCGCTGCTGCATCGCCCCAAGGTGCTGTTTTTAGATGAGCCCACATTGGGCCTTGATGCCCAGAGCCGTATTGACCTGTGGGATTATGTGCGACGCTTGAACGCCGAATTCGGTGTGACGGTGTTTCTCACTACCCACTACCTGGATGAGGCAGACAAACTGGCTGACCGGGTCGGCATTATTGATGATGGCCAGTTACAGATTGTCGGCACCCCGTCGGAGTTAAAAGACACCTTGAAGGGCGACTCCATCGCCCTGTCCTTTGACGGTGATGACACCGAAAAGGCGCGCCCCCTGCTGGAGCATGCCGATTTTGCCAAAGAGGTGCTCACCGAAGACGACAGCCTGCGTATCTATGTGGACAACGGCGGCGCCACCATCGCCAGCCTGATCGGGTTATTGTCTGACAACGATATTCAGGTCAAGTCGGTGACCCTGGCACGTCCTACGCTGGATGATGTGTTCATCAAATTCACCGGCAAGTCCATGGACAAGGTGGAGGAGAAGGTCGATCCCTGGTGGTCCCAATGGTCCGGCGGCGGTGGCAACGACGAGCATACCGAGTGGAAGGGCAACAAGTGGGTCAATTCCGACGGCTCTGCCAAGGATCAGGCGGCCTTTGATGAGTGGGCCGCGACCGAAGGGGTGGCCGACGCCATTGCCGAGGACGAGCGGAAAGCGGCGGACGCTGCAGACAAAACCGCTGACGCCACTACCGATGATAGCGCTACCGACAGCGACGATGCTGCGGACGAGGACACCGCGACCAGTGAGGTAAATGTGAGCGAATCCGATACTACCGACGATAACAAGCCTGCCCCTGGTGGCGACACCGGTTGGTCGGGTAACGAGTGGGTCAATGCTGACGGCTCCCCCAAAGACCCGGAGGCCATGGCCGAGTGGTTAAAGGGCGGAGAGAGCGCCGACGCCGACAGCAAAGACAAAGAGGGGGCCCGCTAGGCGACCGTGTTTGCTTCGGATACCTATCACCTGTTCATGAAGTACATGCGGATCACGTGGCGCATGCCTATGTGGACGCTGTTTGGTCTGGCCCAACCGCTGATCTGGCTGATTATTTTCAGCGACCTGTTCTCTGAAATGGCCAAGTTACAAGGCTGGCCGACCACCTCTTATGCCAATTTCTTTTTGCCCGGTGTGATGGTCATGACGGTGCTGTTCGGCTCGGCCTGGGCCGGGGTCAGCCTGCTGCGCGAGGTCAATTTTGGCACCGTCGACAAGATGATGGTGACCCCCATTCATCGCGGTGCTGTGCTGTTTTCGCGGGTGCTGCATTCCGCCGCCACAGTGATCATTCAGTGTGTGGTGCTGCTGATCATGGCATTTATCATGGACCTGGATCTGAACCTGTCGGTACTGCCGCTGGCTGCGGGTCTGGTCGCGGTACTGACGCTGGGCATCGGGTTTGCGTCGCTCTCCAACGGCATCGCCATTGTGCTGCGTCGGGAGGAGCCGCTGGTGGTCGTGGGCAACTTTATGACCCTGCCGTTAATGTTTTTCAGCTCGGCCATGATGCCGGTTAAATATATGCCTGACTGGATCCAGTGGTGTGCGGTGGTGAACCCCATCAACTACGCCGTAGAGGCCTCTCGCACCATGCTGGTGGGCAAGCAGGACTGGGTCGCGTTCGGCCAGGGGTATGCGATTGTGTTTGGGTTTGCGGTGGTGGCCTTTATGTGGGCCAACTTCACCTTTATGAAGAGCCGCCAATAGCCCATGAGTAAGAACGAGTGTTACCATAAACGGCTCCCATCCGGGAATATTGCCGCCAAATTGACCTGTTGCAGGTACGATGACGAGAGGAGTTAGGGGCGCATGATCACCGTAAAATTGTTCGCAGTGCTAAAAAAACTGGCTGGGACCGACGAGCTCAATTTGCCAGTGCCTGCGGGTGGAACTGTGGCTGATGTTATCAGCGCCATCTCTGAGATGCATCCGGAGGTGGGCAAGCTCATCTCCGAGCGCAAGGTGATGTTATCGCTGAATCAGGAGTCCGCTGAGGACCAGATGGCGGTCAAGTCAGGCGACGAGTTGGCCGTATTGCCGCCGTTTGCCGGAGGCTCCGGTGAGGCGCCTGCCGACGTGGACCAGTTGGTGCGGGTGCAGGAAGGGCCGTTTGACGTCAACGCCGAGATTGAACTGGTCAAGCAGGCCTCCAAGGGGATTGGCGCCATCGTCACTTTTTTGGGGATTGGCCGGGATCACTCCAAGGGTAAGGACATCGAAGGGCTGACCTTCGAGTACTACGCCGGGATGGCCGAGAAGCGACTCAAACAGATTCGTGAGCAGGCCATCCGTGATTTCAACCTGGTGGAGTGCGGCATCGTACACCGCTTTGGTGACATCACCCTGGGTGAAGACATCGTGTTGATCAATGCCGCTTCGTCCCACCGGCCAGAGGCTTTTGAGGCCTGCCGCTGGTGCATCGACGAGCTCAAGCGCATCACCCCGATCTGGAAAAAAGAGTTCACGCCGGAGGGCGAGGTGTGGGTGGAAGAGCACCCGTAACCCCCCTCTGCGAGCGTAAGTAGTCTGCCTTCCCGTGTGGTTGCGCAGGCGTTGTACTATTGAGGTAGAGATCAGACCGTTATGAATAAGTTCGAGCGAGCAGAGCTGGATCACGTACTTGAGAAGGCCTTTGCTTTCCATGGCAAGCCGTGTGGTGGCACCGTTATTGGTGTGCGTATGGCCATGCTGGGACTGAAGATGATCGGCATCTCCGACCCCAAGGGTGCCCAGCGTAAAGACATCATGGCCGTGGCGGAGAACGACCGTTGCAGCGTGGATGCGCTGCAGCACGTGACCGGTTGCCGGGTCGCGGCCCGCGCCCTGAAGCTGAAAGACTACGGCAAGGTGGCGGCGACGTTCGTCAACCTGAAGTCCGGCAAAGCGGTACGGATCGTCTGCCCGGAGGAGACCCGCCAGACGGTGGAGCAGTACAAGCCGGCGGAGGGCGAGAAGAAAGAGCGCACCATTGAGGGGTACAAACGTATCCCCCTGAACGAATTATTCTACGCCCAGGAAGTGACCGTCGAGTTTGACGAAGACGATATGCCGGGACACGCCAAGGCCCGCGTCAAATGTGACAACTGCGGCGAATGGGTGTCGGATCACCGGGAGTTGGAGGTCGATGGCAAGCTGCTGTGCCACCACTGCAACCAGGGCGGCTATTATCAAGTCGTGTCCGACCGGATTGCGGTACCCGGGTAAGGAGTTGTGCGGGAAAAGGAATCCCATACCACCCTGCTGTTTGTGCGGCACGGGATTCCTGACTATCCGGAAAGCCGGATCTACGCCCGCGACGATGACCCTGGTCTGACCCCTGAGGGGCAGGCGCAGGCGGCGGCGTTAGGCCGTTGGGTAAAGAGTGGTCAAGTGGATGCGGTCTATGTGAGCCCCACCCGCCGGACCCGTGAGACAGTGGCCCCCATGGCGGAAGCGCTGGGGATGGCTGCTACCGAAGATGCCCGTCTTGAGGAGCGCCACTTTGGTGTCTGGGAAGGGCTCGATTTTGATACCATCCGTGATCAGCACGGCGACGACTTTCAGGCCTGGAAGTCCGACCCGATCGGATTTGCCCCTCAGGGGGGTGAAAATATCCTGCAGATGGCATTACGGGTGGGTGACGGATTGGCCGATATTCGTGCCCGCCATCCGGGCGACACGGTATTGGTGGTAAGCCATGTGGGCACGATGCGCATCGCCCTGTGTGATGCGTTGACGGCGCCGCTGGCGGCCTATCGCCGGTTTAATATCGCCACCGGGTCGGTGGCGCGGGTGGATTATGGCAAGCGGCAGGCCAACCTGATGTATCTTGGTATGGTCCCGGGTGGGACTGGCGAGTGGTCAGGGGGGGATTTGTAAGGGTCCAGGACAGGCGGACTATACGACCAAGACGGGCTTGAGCCCGGTTGCTGGTTGGTCATTGCCCGGACAGTTTTTTGTCATCAGCAAAGAGGAGAAGCGATATGTGTGATACCACAGGTAACCACAACCATAAGCACGGGGTCCGTACCCCTCAGGAAAAGGCCTGCGGCGATATCCGCAACAACATGGCCCTGCAGATGGATCTGCTCACCAAAATTGAAGCCCAGTTGGCGGTCATCGGCGACGAAGACTACCCCATGGTGGGTGCCATTGTGCACTCCCTGGAGCATTTGAAGGCTGACCTGAAGCGCGGCGTTGCCGAGCAGATGCAGCTCTTGAACGCGCTGGATCCGCAGCAGGCCGGGTTCTTCTCGGACGATGAGGCAGCCGCCCATGATCACGATCATGAGCACGCCCACGCCCACTAGCAGGCCCTGATCAAAACGTGTCAAAGGTGTTGGCGGTTGTCGCTAACACCTTTGACTGTTTTGTATAAAACCACTACCCTAACCGACCTGCCGATAAATCATCGGCAGCCAGTCTGGTGGTGCGGTAGTTGATCTCACACCCCTTTACGTTGGTGCGGTGATCCCATTTTGCGGCAGATCGCCCCACCCCTTGTTTTTGTTTGCGTTGTAAGGAGTCCCTTGGAATGACCACTTATTCGGGTGAAGCCAACCCCATGCGAGTGATGGAACTGGCGAGCGCCTACTGGGACTCGCGGGTCATCCATTCGGCCCACCGACTGAACCTGTTCACGCTGGTAGACGAAACCCCCCTGTCAGCAGAAGAGCTGGCGCAAAAGACCGGGGCTTCCCCTCGTGGGCTGGAATTGCTGTTGATCGGCTGTGCCTCCATCGGCCTGATGCATCGGGACGAAGCGGGCCGTTTTTCCAATACCCCGCTGGCCGATACCCATTTGGTGGAAGGCCGCCCACGCTATCAGGGCGGTATCGTCAAGATGTTTGACGAGTGGTACGGCCCGTGGACCGGGCTGGAAGAGGCCGTTGTGAAAGGCGACGCGGTCGTAGAAAAGCAGCACGACCACGGTGAAGAGGCCACCCAGGCCTACATCTATGGTATGCACTGGCGCGGTGTGGCCCAGGCCCAGCTGCTGGCGCGGGTGATTGACGGGACCGACCGCAAGCGCATGCTGGACATTGCCGGTGGTCCCGGCACCTTCACCCTGCATATGTGTGTGGAGAACCCCCAGTTGACCGGCACGGTGCTGGACCTGCCGCAGACCTTGGCTGTGACCCGCGAGATCATCAACAACTATCAGTTGTCGGAGCGGGTGGAGACCAAGGAGGGCAACTATCTGGATGACCCGTCCTTTGGTGATAACTACGACATCGCATTGATGTCGTCCATGCTCAACCAGGAGTCGCCGGAGGTGTTGAAGCAGATCATGGCCAAGGCCAAGGATGCACTCAACGACGGCGGTCTGATGATCGTGCAGGAGCAGTTGCTGGATGACGATAAAAATGGCCCGCGTTTGCCGGCTGTGATCGGACTCAACCAGTTGATCCATACCCCCGGTGGCCAGAACTACTGCGGTAAAGAGATCATGGGTTTCATGGAAGCAGTGGGCTTCAAGGATGTCCACTATGTGGAATTGCCAGAAGAGAGCCCGTTTGTGGTAATCCTGGGGACCAAATAACCGCCATCTGAACCTGTTGGCTGATCCGGCACGATCGGTGCATGTTGATCTCAGTGAGATGGATTGCCCTGTAAGGCCAGGCCCGCAGCGCGGATATGGCAGGGCTGCGTTTAACTGAAACTAAAAGGATTTTGTTGATGTACAGGCAATTGTCGCGGTTGTTGGCGGTGGTGCTGGTTGGCCTGTGGTCCACCACCGCACTGGCTGCGCTGGACGGTACCGAGATTATTAAACGGTCTCAGCAATTGCCGCAGGGGCCGGACCAGCGTTCCACCGTGACGCTGGAGCTGATCAATCAGGACGGCAGCAGCCGCAAGATTGTGACCAAGCGTCTGTGGAAAGCATACAATGGCAAGGGTGGATACGCGGCCAAGACCGTGTTTTACACCATGTT
>JALWRU010000123.1 GCA_026994095.1 Nitrospira sp.
GAGTACTCGCTCCAGGCGTTGGAGCCCTCCTGCACCGTCTCCAGATTGTGATGCATGAGCGGGTCAATATCGTGGATATGCAGGTCGGCGGACACGTCGTAGCGGGTATCCGGGGCCAGCCCACCATCGTTATACGCGTAGGTGCCAGGGAAGCCGACAGCGCCGTCCTGCGCCGGACGCACGATGATGGTACCGACCATGCCCATCTCCAGATGCTCGGTCGGCTCAACGTGGCAGTGGTACGGGTAGGTACCGGCATCGTTCAGGGCATAGAAGTAGGTGAAGCTGCTGCTCCCCGGAATGCCAACCGACATCTCCGGCACACCATCAAAAATCGCCATGGCGTGCGGGTAACCGTGGAAGTGCAGGGTGTGGGGATCGGCCAGATCCGGGCGCACCAGCAACGACAGGTTGGTCAAGGTCAGGAACAGCTGCTGTCCCTCTTTAACGTCAATCAGCGGGGCCGGCAAGGTGGCCTCAAAGCGGTGATCCACCAACTCATCCTCAGGTACGCCGGTCAGGTTCATGAACCCGAACAGATAGTGTTGGGTGCCATCCGGCATCTGCGCGTAACCGTCGCTGACACCCACCCGGATGCAGACAACATTCGGGTCCAGCGGCAGCGGGTTGGCCAACGTGGAGTCCCGATGGTTCGGGAAGCCGTCGTTATTCCAGTCAAAATCTTCCGGGCCTTTGGTGGACGGATCGACCCACGGCACATGCACACCAACCGCCGGGACATTGTCCACGTCGTTGGGACATTGGAAACCGGTGCCTACCGGCACGGGAGTAAGCGCTTGAGCCGCCGGTACCCATACGGATAACAGCGCCAGACAAACCAGAGAAATGAGAGAACGCGACTTCATATCAACACCTATTAACGTTTCCCCTGACCTACAGGCAGAAACCGAATCACTTGCATACCGCAGCATGCGGCTTAGACCGTTGTGCATGGTTATCGCGAGTTCCGTGCCAAAATTTTGACAACTCGCTGCACGACCGACCTAACACACTGTTTTCAGCCGTTTTATTCCGGCTACACACACCCAACATCCAACCGGGTTGCCACTGAACCGCATGGGAAGAGGGAATCTGTTTTCCACTGTTTCCATCCTGTTCAGCATTTGTATCTCCCTTACCGCCCCCCACTTTGAGGGGGGAGAGGAACTGAACTTCCTGCGACCACTGTCTACCGGCCACTCATCCGTGAGCCATCTCGTTAGACCAGACATAAAGCAACCCCTATGCCATAGTTTTTTTCCATACTTTTCAATCAGTTAGATAGGACCACCTCGGGGCTGACCCGCTGACCCGTCAAATTTCCTGACATGGCCCCATCCAATAAATCGACTAAAATTCAATAAAATCAACTACATGAGTACAATCTGCCACTATTGTCAGCTTTTATTACAGCCGACAAATGCCTGACTCTTCCTCTTTATGCCCTTGCAAACCTACTACCTGCGCCAGATATCGAGATCCGACCCAGCGAGGGAATGCGCGCATATCAATTCATGAAAATAGAAGCCTGCCTGTGCCGTTTCCTCTATCGGCAATAGCTCACTACTTGCCAAGTAAAATGTCTGCTTTTCAAGCATATTTATTGGGCCAGGCCAGATGGTCTGATCCGCAAGGTCCTGTGGGTGGGGTCAGGGAGTGGCGGGGTTCGCCGGTGCCTCGGCTGTTGCCGGGGCCATGGGGCGCATGATGGTGGCCGTGCTGAGGTCCACCCCTTCAAAGGTGGCCCCTTGCAGGCGTGCCATTTTCAGGAAGGTACCATCCAGAATTGCGCCGTCCAGCCGCGCGTCTCTGAGGTCGGCACCCATCATGTAGGTTTGGGTCAGATTGGCCCCACGCAGATCGGCCCCACGCAGGTGGGCCTTCTGCAGGTTGCTGCCAGACAGGTTAGCGCCACGCAGGTCGGCACCGTCCAGATGGGCGCGGATCAACTCGGCATGGGCCAGCCCTGCATTCTGCAAGTTGGCTCCCTCCAGCCCCGCAGAGTTGAGAATCGGCCAACGGCGGCGGGTATCCTGGCGGGTGCTGGTACCGGGTGCCGCTGGCTCTGCCCGCCCGCCCAAGGTACGCATGGCGCTCCACAGCGCCTTACCGGAAAGATCATACCCCTGTAGCTCCGCACGACCCGGATTGGTCTTGGCTTTGGCCAAGCCGTCGGCAAACCCCCGGTGCAAGCGGCGGCGGTTCTGGCCAAACCACTGCTCGTGTCGGTTGAGTACCTGTAGCAGTTGGGCGGCAGTCAGCCGTTTTTTAGCCGATTGATTATCAGCCGGTTTAGGGGGGTGGAGGGGGGCTGGCTCCAGCGCGCGGGCGGTCAAGGCCGGAGCGCACCCAAGCAGTACCATCAGTGTGGCGACACCACCCCACCGCAACAGGCTCGTTAGAGATGTCATTGTTTGTACCCCTGTTTGCATCGACATACTCACTCTGGCGGGGGAGAGCCCTCCCCTGCACCCTACTATATATAGTGTGACCAATTACCTTCACCTGAATCGACGGCCTGCACCGCCCGATTCAGGCCCTCGAATAAGCCTGTATCGGCTGTTTAGGCGGTGGCAATCAACCAGAGGCCAACAACCGCCGTCGTAGCCCCTGCCGTTTTCATGGTGCGCTTTGCCGCTTGAAACCGTACACTACCGGTCGCAGTCTGCTGCCCCTATCCTGTCTCCGTAGCTCAGTTGGATAGAGCGACGGCCTCCTAAGCTGTAGGTCGCAGGTTCGACTCCTGCCGGGGACACCATCTTATTCTTGCGTAACCACTTGCGGGTGATTGCGGTTCCGCCGACAAGAGTTTCCCCGACGTTGTTCGGGGGCTCACTATTTATCCTGCCGCCCTGTTATATTGGGCCCCTGTCATGAAGCCGTCGCTCAGTAATATGCTGTCCCAACAGGTCGCCTCGTCATCTTTTTTTGACGAGATGATCGCTACGGACGGCTCCCCCCGTCCTGCCTACCGGGAGGTGTTTCGTTTTCTCGATGAGCTGAACGGCCTGCAGTTCACCGAACTCCAGCACCTGGCGGACATGTCCCTGTACACCCAGGGCATTACCTTCACGGTCTACTCCGACGCCCGTGGCACCGAAAAAATCTTTCCGTTTGATCTGATCCCCCGCCTGATTACCCATCTGGAATGGCAGACCGTAGAGCAGGGGGTGAGCCAGCGCATGCGCGCCCTGAACGCCTTCTTGCACGACATCTATCACGACCAGAAGGGGCTCAAGGATGGGGTGGTGCCCACCCGGTTGATTCAAGGCTCCGCCCACTACTGCCGCGAGATGACCGGGCTGGACGTACCGGGCAACGTCTACGTGCACATCGGCGGAATCGACCTGATCCGCGATCAGGACGGTGCCTTTCTGGTGCTGGAAGACAACCTGAGAAACCCCTCCGGGGTGGCCTATCTGGTAGAGAACCGGGCCGTCATGGCGCGGGTCACACCAGAGTTGATGCACCGCTATCGGGTGCGCCCGGTACACCACTATCCGCAGTTGCTGTTCGACAAGCTGGCCGGACTGTCCACGGTGGCTGACCCAACCATTGCCGTGCTCACGCCGGGGGTCTACAACTCGGCCTATTTTGAGCACTCCTTTCTGGCCAGCCAGATGGGGGTGGAACTGGTCGAGGGGCAAGACCTGCTGGTCGATAACGACGTGCTGTACATGAAGACCACCGGCGGTCTGAAGCGTATCGACGTGCTGTACCGGCGGGTGGATGACGACTTTCTCGACCCACTGGTATTCCGGCAGGACTCCATGCTGGGGGTAGCGGGGCTGGTGGGGGCCTACCGGGCAGGCAATGTGGTGATTGCCAACGCCATGGGTAATGGGGTCGCCGACGACAAGGCGGTGTATGCCTATGTGCCCGATATCATCCGGTACTATCTGGGGGAAGAGCCGATCCTGCCGAACGTGCCCACCTACCTGTGTGCCCGTAAGGAGCAGCGCGAGAAGGTGCTGGATCACCTGAGTGAGATGGTGGTCAAACCCACCGACGCCTCCGGCGGCTACGGCCTGCTGGTAGGCTCCCACGCTTCAAAACAGGAATTGGCGGTATTCCGGGAGCGGATTCTGGCCCGCCCGGACGACTACATCGCCCAGCCGATCCAGCAGCTCTCCACCCATCCAACCTTTATCAGAGACGGCGACGGCGGCCAGTTGGCACCGCGCCATGTGGACCTGCGCCCATTTGCCATGTGCGGCGCAGGCGGTGAGGTGACTGTACTGCCCGGCGGCCTGACCCGTGTGGCGCTGACCGAAGGCAGTCTGGTGGTCAACTCCTCTCAGGGGGGCGGCAGCAAAGACACCTGGGTACTCTATCCAGAGGGTGACCATGCTTAGCCGTACCGCCCAAAGCATGTACCGGCTGGGCCGCCACATTGAACATGCGGAGAACATCACCCGTCTGCTGGATGTGACCCACCGCATGAGCCTGGAAAGCACGCTCTACTCCGACGTGGACGTCTGGTCGCCGCTGATCGCCGTGACCCGCTCTGAAGAGGCCTATCTGGCCCAGTACGACTCCCTGGAGCAGGCCCATGTGTACTCGTTCTTACTGCTGTCGCAGGACTACTCCGGTTCGGTGCTGTCGGCCCTGCGGGCAGCGCGGGAGGAGGCCCGCACCATGCGGGAGCGCATCAGCGAAGAGATGTGGGCCCACCTGAACGGCATGTACCTTGAGATGCAGCGCCCGCCCACGGTATCGCAGGTGCTGGCACAGGGTAGCGCCGCGTTCAATACCCGCATCCAGATCTTTTGCAACGCCTTTCACGGCCTTACCGACAACACCATGGTGCGGGCAGTGAGCTGGAATTTTTTACGGCTGGGGCGCTTCTATGAACGGGCGGTGATGACCTGCCGTATTCTGGAGGTGAAACACCACCTGCTGGACGCCGGGCCGACCGGCACCGTGGCAGCGCTTGATCTGCACCAGTGGGAGGCGCTGCTGCGCTCCGTGTCGGGTTATGAAGCCTACCGGCGGCTGTATCGGGCGCGCATTGTGCCGTCGCGGGTGATGGAGTTGCTGGTCTGTGACGACCGCTTTCCCCGCTCGGTGCACTACTGTCTGTGGCAGATGCAGGTCGCGCTTGAGAATCTGCTGACCGAGGGCAAAAACAACCCGGTGTTGGCAGCGCTCATGCGACAGGCCCTTAAACTGGTGCAGCAGGAGGCGGTACGGGACGGCATTCTGCATCAGGGACTGGCGGCCGAGATGGGTACCCTGCAAGCCGCATTGCAGGCGGTTGCTGACTGTATCCATGAAACCTACTTTGACGTGCTGACCGTAGTGGCCGCCGACGGGGTGGCCCGCAAGATCGCCATGCAGCAGCCCCAGCAACAGCAATAACCATGACTCCGATCCCCACTGACGGCAGCATCACCCTGGCGATTCGCCATGCCACCCGCTTCGACTACAGTGCACCGGTCACCCAGGCCCATAGCGAGATTCGCAAGACCCCGGTGGCGACCCCGCTACAGCAGGTGCAGAGTTGCTCCCTGTCAGTCCACCCCAATGTCATTGTGCGCCCCCACGATGACCATTTTGGCAACCGGGTACACCACTTCAACCTGTTGGAACCCCATCAACATGTGGAGATCGTCAGTGAATCGGTGGTGATCACCACCAACGCCCTGCTGTCTCCACATCCGGCCAGTGATGATCAGGACCAACGCCCACCGGAAGACCGGTGGACGGAGTTTCTATCGGCCTCGCCCGGAGTGCCCCCCCTGCCCGACTATGCCGGAGTACCACTGGCCGACAGCCTGAGCAGTAGCGGCGACGACTTTCACAACGGCATCCAGCAACTGGCCGGCTACTTTTTTGATACCTTCCGTTACGACCCGGATGTAACCCACGTTCACTCCACCCCGGCGGAGCTGTTTGAACACGGCGGCGGGGTCTGTCAGGACATGGCCCACGCCATGATCGGGGTGCTGCGCGCCGGAGGCATACCGGCCCGCTATGTGAGCGGTTATATCTATGACCCCAAACAGGATGAAGACGGCCAGCATCTGCGCGGTGCTGCCGCTACCCACGCCTGGGTGCAGGCATGGCACCCGACCACCGGCTGGCTGGGGGTCGACCCCACCAACAACAAACTGGTGGATTGGCAGTATGTGCTGGTGGCCATCGGTCGGGACTACTTTGACGTGCAGCCGGTACGCGGCGTATTCATGGGCAACGGTACCCAGCAATTGACCGTATCGGTATCGGTCACCCGACAGGACAAAGCACCCGCATAATCTGCGCGCACGCCGCACCGGACCGGCGGTAATGGTGCGGGCTCCGGTGGGACGTGCGCGCCCCGGCTTACCGTGGGCCAAACCGGCCCGTTCGTTAGCCGGTTCGGGCAGCCACCTGCTGCAACTGAATAATCAACCCCAGCCGCTCCTGCGCCAGCGCATGATTACGATCGATGGTCTGCTGCAACACCGTGTCGTAACCGATCAGCTCCTGATTGAGGCTGTCTTTGCGGTCGGCAAGCAGGCTTACCGCCACGTCAAAGCCCATCTGTTCCTGCCGCAGGCCGTTAACCTCACGGGCGAGGGAGTTGGGACTACCCATGCCGCTTAAGGCCTTCACCATGTCTTTCCAACCGGTCAATTCGGTGCGGGATGCCTGATAGCGGCCCACATAGTGGCCTAGCGAAAAGGCATAGCCGATACGCTCCTGCACCACTGCCCGGTAGTCTTCACCGGATACAAACATGCTCTCCAGTTCAACTGCGGCACGTTGGTCCACCAGTGTATCGGTGGCGGTTAATCCCATCAGCCCGATCGCCATTACGCCGATCAGGCCGATCTGTAAATAACGTCGTACGGTTTTCATTGGGGTTCCTCCCAATTACTGGGCGGCAGAAATAGCGTGCCACCCAAAGGAGTCGCCCCATCCGGCACAACTCCAAAAGTGGTATCAGACCGTGAGCAGTCGATGCCCACGGCCTGCCTCTGGCCTGTCTTAAGCCGCCATCGACTTGCGCAGATCGGCGCAGGATCGGTCGCCGATATGGCAGTGGTCGTCGTAGGTTCCTTTGCCGCCTACCGCATGGCCACCCTCATGGAATGGCGGTGCATCGGCGTTAATCCCCTTGTACCCCATCCACAGGGCCCAGGCGAACGCCACATAAGTACCCAGTACAAACAGGACACTCAAGACCATCTTGGTAATGCTGATTTCGATCATGTTGACACCTCGCTTCTTAGGTGCCGTAGACAGGCGCAGGGAGTGCCAAAACCGACCCGGTGGGGGTGGTCGCAGGGCGAGGACGATCTTGCCCGGCAGTCAGGGAAGGGACACATAACCACCGCGCGAACGCGTCCGGGCACGGGCGACCGCCAGACCATCAGATGGTTCTGTTCGGTGCGTGTGCCTCCGGCCTTTCTTCCTGTGTACCACCGCCAATGGGCAATGTCAAACCACCCGGTGGCAGCGATTCGCTAGTGTTGGAGCTTACCCGCCGACCGGCGTCTCCACCGGGGTGGCCGGTTTGCTGACAAAGGTCTCGCTCGATTCCGAACCGGTAGAATTTTCTGCCGGAAGGGGAAACAGCACATCGGCACGGGTCACCCGGAAGG
>JALWRU010000124.1 GCA_026994095.1 Nitrospira sp.
GCATATGTGGCCTCCCTGCGGGCGGGGTTGGACAGCAACTAACCCCCATGGCTGCACCCAAAAGCCAGTTCACCTGCCAGTCCTGCGGTGCCATCACCGTGCGCTGGGCGGGGCGTTGCCCCACCTGTAGCGAGTGGAACACGCTAGTAGAAGAGCCGGTGGGGGTGGCCTCGGCGGCGGTCCAGAAGAGTCTTTTGTCCGGTGCCCAGCCGGAGCCGATTACCACCATCGACACCACCGACGAGCCGCGTCTGACTACCGGCATCGACGAACTGGACCGGGTGCTGGGCGGCGGCGTGGTGGCCGGAGCGGTGATGCTGGTGGGGGGCGACCCGGGCATCGGTAAATCGACCCTGTTATTGCAGGCCTGCCGTCACCTGTGCAGCCACGGCAAGGTGTTGTATATCTCGGGCGAGGAGTCGCCCTTGCAGATTCGTATGCGGGCCGAGCGTTTGAAGGTCATCGACGACCGCCTGCTGGTACTGGCGGAGACCCGGCTGGAGGCCATTCTGGCACAGGCCGAGGCGGTGACCCCGGCCGCGTTGGTCATCGACTCCATCCAGACCATTCATACCGACCGGGTCAGTTCGGCACCCGGCAGCGTCAGCCAGATTCGAGAGTCTACCGCCGGGTTGATCGGGCTGGCCAAATCGCGGGGCCTGCCGGTATTTCTGGTGGGGCACGTGACCAAAGACGGTGCCATCGCAGGGCCACGGGTACTGGAGCATATGGTCGATACGGTGCTCTATTTTGAGGGCGACCGGGGCCATGCCTACCGGGTATTGCGGGCGGTCAAGAACCGTTTTGGTGCCACCCACGAGTTGGGGGTGTTCGAGATGGCCACTGACGGCCTGTCTCAAGTGGCCAACCCGTCGGCCTTTTTTCTGTCGGAGCGGCCCAGCGGAGCCAGCGGCTCGGTGGTGGTGGCTGCGGTGAGTGGCACCCGCCCGATTCTGGTGGAGATTCAGGCACTGGTTTCGCCGTCCGCCTACGGCACCGCCCGCCGCACCGCCATCGGTCTGGACGGCAAGCGGCTCAATCTGTTGTTGGCGGTGCTGGAGAAGCGCGCCGGTATCCCCATCGGCCCGGAAGATGTCTATGTCAATGTGGTCGGTGGCATGCGGCTGGACGACCCGGCGGTGGATCTGGGGCTGGCACTGGCGGTGGCCAGCAGCCATCTGGAGCGCCCCATCCCCGATCACACGCTGGTGCTGGGTGAGGTGGGTCTGGCGGGAGAAGTCCGTGCAGTACAGCAGATGGAGACCCGCATCAACGAGGCCGCCCGGCTGGGCTTCAAGCGCTTTCTGGTGCCAAAGGCCAGCGCTGCCAAGCTGCGTAAAAAAGGGGTGATAGGAGTGGCCAACGTGGCCGAGGCCATCCGTGAGGCACTACCGTGATCCGCTGGTATTCAGTGATTTTATTGGCCTGCCTGCTGACTGCTGGCGGCTGTGCCTCGCTCCCCAAGCCCCTCTCTCCAGAAGATAAACAGGCCGCCGAGCAGATCCGCCACCACATGAAGATCATGCGCGACCGGTTCTTCTCTGCCGGGGCACTCACCGACGTCACCACCCAGAGTGGCGGGCGGCTCAAGCTGTGGCCACAACTCACCGCCATCGCCCACTACGATCGTCCCAACCGCTACACCCTCACCGGCCACACCCTGTGGGGTGAAGAGCTATTTCGGTGGGAGTCCCAGGGCCGTCGCTACCGCTTTAAGCTGGGCAACGAGCTGAAAATGCGGACCGGTAAAATTGGCGGTCGTGGTAGCGGCGGGGCCATCAGCCGCATGTTGTCGCAACTGACCCATCTGCTGGACGGGCTACTGGGGGTTAATATCGAAGGCC
>JALWRU010000125.1 GCA_026994095.1 Nitrospira sp.
CCGGGGCGGTGGGAGTGGTGCGGCAAAAGATGCGGCTGGGGCTATCCAGTTGGCCGGTCTTCTCCCGCTCGCTGGCCCAGCACTTTCCCGCGCTGCTGCCCGGTTTTGCGGCGCGGGCCGCCCGGCTCACCCGCCAGTAACGATCTGGTTGCAGCATCCGTCAACCTGCAACGACCAATAGGTTGATCGTCTTTGCACAGCGTTGGTAGACTGGCGGTCTGTCGCTCCCGACTTTACCTACCGTCAGATGGACCCGTTGTTATGCGTGACCTCATCCGCTCCTTTGAAGACCGTGTCATTGCAGGAGAAAACCTCTCCTACGACGAGGGCCTGCAACTGGCCGCCATCGACCCGCGCTCCGCCGACCTGATGGACCTGATCAGTTCGGCCAACCGGGTGCGCATGCACTTCAAGGGCGACAAGGTCGATACCTGCGCCATCGTCAACGCCAAGGCCGGCTCCTGCTCGGAGGACTGTACCTTCTGCGCCCAGTCGGCCCACCACGCCGCCGCCCCTACCGAAAATTATGACCTGCTGGACGGCCCTGCCATCGGCGACGCCGCCGAAGCCGCCTTCGACGCCGGGGCCGAGGCCTTCGGGCTGGTGGCCGCCTGGAAAGGCCTCAAGGAGGGGCCAGAGCTGGAGAGCCTGCTGGATCGCATCCGCGAGTTGACCGCCACCAGCGACGGCCATATTGATGGCTCGCTGGGCCATGTGCCCACTGTAGAGATCGCTCAAAAACTGCGTGACGCAGGGCTGCGCACCTACAACCACAATCTGGAGACCGCCCCCAGTCATTACGGCAACATCTGTACCACCCACACCTTTCAGGACCGGCTGGATACCATCCAACGGCTCAAACAGGCGGGTATTCGCATCTGTAGCGGCGGCATCTTTGGCATGGGCGAAACCCCGCAGCAACGGGTAGAGCTGGCCATCGCCCTGCGCGAGGTCGGTACCGACGTGCTGCCCATGAATTTTTTAAACCCCATCTCCGGCACCCCGCTGGAGGGCACCGTGCCCCTGTCGCCGCTGGAGTGCCTGCACACCATCGCCATGTTCCGGCTGATGCTGCCCACCGCCAACCTGATGCTGGCCGGTGGCCGAGAGGTCAACCTGCGCGACCTTCAATCCTGGGCGTTCCACGCCGGGGCCAACGCCTGCATGGTCGGCAACTACCTGACCACACCGGGCCGGGACCGCCACGAAGACCTGCGCATGATCCGCGACCTGGGTCTGACCACCGCCATGGAACCGGAACCGCTCAACGACGCCCCGGCCAACCCGTTACAGATGGTCGCCAGCCAGAGCACCTAAGGGGGAATTTGCCACCGATATGGGTCTTGTATTGACCTGTCTGGTGGGCCTGAGTTATCGTACTCGGCTTGCAAGGCGGCGTAGCTCAGCTGGTTAGAGCAGCGGAATCATAATCCGCGTGTCCGGGGTTCGAATCCCTGCGCCGCTACCATTCTTAAAATCCAATACAACCCAGATTGGTACCCAAAGGCCCCGTATTCGGGGCCTTTTTTGTTGTTGGCTGCCTGTAGCCCTCCCCCAGACTAAATAGAACAGCCTGCGAGTTGACGACCCACGAATCAATAGCAGAAAAAAGTGCGGGCCGACAGTTTGGGCCCTGGTTTTGTCGGTTGATGAAAAATACCGTCACCTGAGAAAGGTAGGAATTGCCATACGGCGTTCACCAATAATCAAACTACCTTCTCAAGGACTATATGATATGAAAATATGTATAGGGCTGCTCACCATTATTTTTATAATTGAAATATCAATTGCTTATGCATATGGCTGGTAAGACGAGAGAACGCCATAAACGAATTAAATCAGTTAATCCCGTAGTGCAACAATTTGCACTCGATGGCACCGTTATAGAGGGTGTGCTTTTTGTCCGCCCCCAGCCGCATGTGGCGGGCCAGATCCGGGTTGCCGGTGATCATCGCCACCCGCCAGCCGGAAAAATGATCTTTAAGCTGGCCCCCTAACGACGCATACAGGTGGTTGAGCCGTTCGTCGTGGCCCATGCGCTCGCCGTAGGGTGGGTTGATAAAGACCAACCCTGCCGCCCCGGATTGGGGCTGTGTTTCGGCCAGATCGCGCTGATGGAATTCCACATACTCCTCCAACCCGGCGTTCCACAGGTTCTGTTTGACCGCCTCCTGTGAGCGTTCATCCCGGTCGTAGCCGTGCACCCGCCCTTTGCCAAAGGCGGCCAGCCCCACCTCGCGGCGCTCCTCGGCTTCATCACACAGGCCTGCCCACAGGGGCGCATCGTGGCCCAGCCAATGGCTAAAACCAAAGTCGTCGTCGTGTCGCCCCATGCCCGGTGCAATGTCGGCAGCCATCAATACCGCCTCAATCAAGAGGGTGCCTGAGCCACACATCAGGTCTACCAACTGACCTCCTTTGGCGGCCATGTCGGGCCAGCGGGCGTGGGCCAGAATGGCCGCAGCGAGGGTCTCTTTGAGTGGTGCCTTACCGCCCTTGACCCGATAACCCCGCCGATGCAGGGCATCGCCAGACAGGTCGATAGAGACCGTGGCCTGATCCCGGTACAGGTAGACGTTGATACGCAGATCCGGCTGCTTGGTATCCACCGACGGACGAATCCCGCAGGCATCCCGAAACTGATCCACCACCGCGTCCTTGACCTTCAGCGCACCAAAGTGGGAGTGGTCGATGGCGGAACCGCTACAAGAGAAATCGACCACAATGGTGCCCTTGGGCCGCACATGGATGGCCCAATCTACCGTCTGGATGCCCGCATACAGCGCCTCTGCATCCGGGGCGAAAAAGGTGGCCACCGGTAACAGTATGCGGCTGGCCAGGCGCGACCACAGGCAGGCCCGGTAGGCCGCCTCCAGCCCCCCTTCAAAGGAGGCACCACCCCGGGCGGGGCGGGCATTGGGGATGCCCATCTGGGTCAGTTCATAGGCCAGTAAGGGCGCCACATTCATCGCGCAGGGGGCAAACAGGGTCACGGGTGTCGTGCTCACTAATGCTGCCGATCCGGGCTGCATACATCGTCATAAAGGCGGGTCAGTTGGGCAAATACAACGTCCAGTCCAAACCGTTGAGCCGCCCACTCCCGGTTGGCAGCATGGGGACGATCGCGGGGACGGATGTCGCCACCGGGCACAGCGGTATCTGGCGGTACCGGTAGCAGCCGTTCGACCGCCTCCACAAATCCGGCCACATTGTCTGCCTCCACCAGTGCTGCGCCGGGGCAGCCTTCTAAAATCTCCGGTAGGCCACCGACCTGCGAGGCCACCACCGGCAGCCCGGCCAGTAACCCCTCCACCGCCACCCGCCCGAACGGCTCACGGGTCGAGGGCACCATCAGCAGGTCCAGCCCGGACAGGGCGCGGGCCACGTTACGCTCGAACCCGGCAAAGGTGACCCGGTCACTCAGGCCCATGTCATCCGCGAGGGCGATCAGCGCGTCTCGCCTTGCGCCACCCTCTAATATGTCGTCGCCGATCACCACAAAATGCCAGTCATCGGCATGGCGACAGAGGGTGGCGGCCATCTGCAAAAAACATTCGTGGCCTTTTACCTGCGCAAAATTGCCCAGAATCCCTACCACCCGTCGGCTGTCGCAACCCCACTCATCACGTACTGGCTGGCGCAGCTCCGGGGCGGCATAGGCGTCCGGATCAAAGCCGTTATAAAGGACCATCTCCCGTGTGGTCCCACGGGCCGGATAGTCGGGAAAGACCTCCTGCATCTCACGGCTGTTGAACACCAGCGCCGAGGGTGCCGACTTTAAATAGTAACGCGCTGCATCCGGCTCCGTGTAATAACGCACATGCCCCACTACCGGGACGCCCAGCAGTTTTCCCACCCGGTTCAGCACCGGCAGGCTGCCGATATGATTGGCATGCAACAGCGTTGCCCGCAGCCGTTTGGCCAACCGCCACCAACGCCAGATATCGGCCAGCAGGTCCAGCCGCGACGGCTCGATGCCCGGTTTACGACCGATCACATCAAACGGCACCCCCTGCGCTGCCAGCGCCTCGGTCATGGGGCCGTGGGCGGGGACGACGACATGCGGGTGGCTGCCCTCCTGTTGCAACCGCTCACAGATGGTCAGCAGGCTGCGGTTACCGCCGCCAATCAAATGGGACGCGGAGGCATAGAGCACCACGCCAGTCACAGAGCGGCCCTGTGCCCCACAGCACAAACCGGTGTCACCCCCTGCCGAAGGGTGCGGCACACGGTGTACTGATCACACAGAATGGTTGGCATGGTGGGTCAAATCCAGGATAGCGGGCCGCCGCAGACAAATCGGCGCTTGTTTACCGGGCAGCGTAGGGCACCAAAATAGGCCCGTGGCCTGACTTTATCAAGCACAACCCGACTCCCGCGCCCCTGCCCACAGCATAGCGACAGAGGCTTGGGTAGAATGACCGTTGCAACTTTTGACTGCTCGACCGTCTGCAAAGGTACCCCATGACCGAATCCACCCCTGCCCCCGCCAAACGAAACCCGGCCCTGATTCCCCTATCCCACGATCACCACAACGGGCTGGCGCGGGCGCGGGACATCGTGCTGGCGCTGGACGGGGTTGTGCCGCAAGACCTGCACGAACTGGCCGCCTCCAGCCACCGTTTTGCAGAGGCCGAACTACTACCCCACTTTGAGCGGGAAGAGCGGTTTTTAATACCGCCGTTTATCGCCCACGTGGGTGACAGCGACCCGGACCTGCAAACCTTTGTCAGCCAGCATCAACAACTGCGCCAACTCAGCACTGAACTACTGAATAGCACGGCCCCGCTGGAGCAACTCTTAAGTAACTGGTCCAAAGCCCTTACCGCTCACATTCGTTTTGAGGAGCGGACCCTGTTCAAGCGGGTGCAGGCAGCACTCACCGCCGATGAAATGGCGACCCTGGGAGCCGCCCTTAACACCGGGGGGCCTGCCTGTAGCCTGTAGGCTGTGACGACACGCCCCCCGGTTTAAGTTCGGGCCTACGGGTGACCCGGCGCGTCGGCGGTCTGCTCGCCAATCCACTTGATGTACCGGCTGCTGCCGCCATCCGTGGGCATGACGATCAACTCCGGGTTGTCGTAGGGGTGCAAATCGATGATGCGGTGTTTGATCGGCCCGATCACCCCTTCGCGGGTCTTGATGAGCAACTGCACTTCGGCCTTGTGGACCAGTTCACCACCCTCCTTATAGATGGAGGTCGCGCCCGGCAGCACGGTGATGCAGGCAGCCATGCTCTGGCCCACCAGATCGTCGGCCATCTTCCTGGCCCCGGCCTCATCCGGGTGGGTCACAATGATGATTCGAGCCAGATTGGGATCGTCGCCCTTCATGTCTATTCTCCTGAACGTTTGGTTGGTAAAACTATCTCAAGGCGCACTGATCAGCCCGCCGACTTCCGACACAAGCAACTGTTTTAATAAAATTATGACGAGCAACTCAGCATGGCGTCAGCGGCCCCTGCAGCCGGAGGAAGGCTATAGGTCGCCATCGATTTCTGCTCCTCAAAGGGGTTCGACAATAACACTCTCAAGCGTTCAATCTCACCGAACTCCCCGGCTTCCGCCTTGTCGATGGCCGCCTGCGCCAGATGGGTACGCAAAATATACAACGGGTTGACCCGGTTCATGGCGGCCTGCCGACCGGCATCGTCTAGCGGCTCCATTTGCAACCGTTGATGGTAACGCTGAAACCACACCTTTGCAGGGGGCAACGCCTCGGGTGCCAGCCACTGCTGACATTCGGCAGGTAGTGCATCGGCTTTATCTGCAACGGCGGATACCGTCGACAGGCTGCGGAAGAAGCGGGTGAAATCGGCCTTGCCCCGGTGCATCAAGTCCAGCACCCCTTCCACCAGCGCCGCATCTCCGTCCTGTTCCGTGGTCAGCCCCAACTTGGCCCGCATCTGCTGGCTGTAGGCGGCCTCCATGGCCGATTTGTATTCGTTTAACACCCCCTGCGCCTGCTCTGCGTCCATCAGCGGCACCATGGCGGTGGCCAGATGATAGATGTTGAAATGACCGATCTCCATCTGCCGGTTGAAGGCGTAAAACCCGCTGTGATCGGTGTGGTTGCGTACATAGGCTGGCTCGTAGGTGTCGATAAAGACAAACGGGCCGTAATCGATGGTCAGCCCCAGGATCGACATGTTGTCACTATTCAGCACCCCGTGCACAAACCCCACCCCCTGCCACCGGGCCACCAGCCTGGCAGTACGGAGGGTGACCTCACGCAAAAGCGCTACATAAGGTTGAGGTTCATCGCGCAGATGAGGATAGTGGAATTGAATGACATGATCGGCCAGGGTTTTCAGGTGGTCGGTCTGGTTGCGGGAGGCAAACACCTGAAAGGTGCCAAAGCGCACATGACTGGGGGCCAGTCGGGTCATCATCGCGCCGGTCTCCATGCGCTCGCGGGGCACCCCTTCGTCACTACCGATGATGCACATGGCACGGGTAGTGGGGATGCCCAGCCCGTGCATGGCCTCCGAGCAGAGGTATTCACGAATCACCGAGCGCAGCACCGCCCGGCCATCCCCCTGCCGGGAAAAAGGGGTCCTGCCTGCGCCCTTGAGCTGCACGTCCCAGTGGCTGCCGTCTGGCCGGTCTACCTCGCCCAGCAGGATAGCGCGGCCATCCCCTAACTGGGGCACCCAACTGCCAAACTGGTGGCCCGCATAGAGCATGGCGATGGGGTCGGCTCCGGCAAAGCTCCTGGCCCCGCAAAAATAGTCGACAAACTCGGCGGACTGGCACGCCTCCGGGGTCAATCCAAGCAGTGCGGCCGCATCCGGGTTCACTGTCACCAGATGGGGCCGGGCAAACGGTGTGGGCGCGACCCGTGCGTAAAACGCTTCGGGTAGCTGGGCGTAGCGGTTGTCAAAGGACAGGGTAGAAAGGCTCATTCGTCTATGGTCGCCCGCCCTACTGTGTTGAGCAAGCCTCGACAGCATGATGATGGGCGACCGATACTTAACCCCATGCCGCCACGCAAACGCCAACTGCACCTGCTGACCGGACTGCGCCCCCCACCCTGCTCACCCGCACAGGCCGACGAGTTTGCCACCGGGTTACGGCAGTTCGACCGGGGTGAATACTGGCAGGCCCATGAATGCTGGGAGCAGGCCTGGCGAATGATGGGAGACACCCGGGATGATGACGCCGAGGTGGTGCTGCGAGGGCTGATTCAGTTGGCAGCCGCCTGCCACTGCGCCGGAGTTGGCCGGTGGCAGGCGGCCCACGGTAACCTGCACAAGGCGTGGCCCAAACTGGCGAGTTTTCCGCAGCCATTCTGGGGGGTCGATCTGGCCATACTGGGGGAGGCGCTCACCCCCCTTATCCGACTCGAAGCCCCCGAGCTGACCCCTTTGCTGGCGGTCAAACTGGTGCCAACATCCGGTTGAGATTGGGGTGTGTTATTGCGCCACAGGTCTGGGGATTTGCTTGACTCACCACTGATTTAACTGGTATTTTTACTCCCTTCGCCTGAACTGTCTGAACCCAGCGGAACGGCAGATTACTGTCGCGCCCATCGTTTATGTCGATGGCAAACG
>JALWRU010000126.1 GCA_026994095.1 Nitrospira sp.
GATCTCTTCAAAACGGGTGTACAGGAAATTCTCCTGATGGTGGGCCAGACACCATTTGGCCATGATCGCCCCGCCCCGCGAGACGATGCCAGCCACCCGGTTGCGGGTCATCGGCACATAGGCCAACCGCACCCCGGCGTGAATAGTGAAGTAGTCCACACCCTGTTCGGCCTGCTCGATGAGGGTGTCGGCAAACAGCTCCCAGGTCAGCTCTTCCGGCTTGCCGTTGACCTTCTCCAGCGCCTGATAGATCGGCACCGTGCCGATGGGCACCGGGCTGTTGCGCAGAATCCACTCGCGGGTCTCATGGATGTTGGCCCCGGTAGAGAGATCCATCACCGTGTCGGAACCCCAGCGGATCGACCAGACCATCTTCTCGACCTCTTCCTCAATGGTCGAAGTCACCGCCGAATTGCCGATGTTGGCGTTGATCTTCACCAGGAAGTTGCGGCCGATGATCATCGGCTCTACTTCAGGGTGATTGATGTTGGCGGGGATGATGGCCCGCCCGCGAGCAACCTCGTCGCGCACAAATTCCGGGGTAATCAGCTTGGGTACCGCCGCGCCAAACGACTGGCCCGGATGCTGGCTGGTATTACCCTCTGCATCCTGCATGCGCTGGTTCTCGCGAATGGCGATGTACTCCATCTCCGGGGTGATGATGCCCTTTCTGGCGTAGTGCATCTGGCTCACGTTGGCCCCGGCTTTGGCCTTTAACGGCGGGGTCGAACGGGGAAAGCGCAACTCGTTTAATGAGGCGTCGTCCTGCCGCTCGCGCCCGTAGGCCGAACTGATCCGGGTCAACTCCTCGGTGTCGTTGCGGGCGGCGATCCAGCCGGAGCGCAACGGCGCCATACCTTTGCGAATGTCGATGGTGACATCCGGGTCGGTGTAGGGGCCGCTGGTGTCGTAGACGAATACCGGCGGGTTCTCTTCCGGGGTGTTGGTGCTCTGGGTGGTGGAGAGCGAAATCTCCCGCATGGGCACCTGAATGTCGGGGCTGGAGCCTTCCACATAGATCTTGCGCGAGGCCGGATAACTGCCCTTGAAGGAGGGGTCGGTCTGCTCCGGTGCGGTCTGCTCTGGCTGGGAGAGGTTATCCATAATCATGACGGTGGGTCGCTCCTGGAAAATCCGTGCGGTGGGGAGGGTGAAATCCTATGCGGACAAAGGTGCAATAACCGGTCGTACACCCCCCTTTGTGATACTCAAACGATGGCTTGAGGGTAAGACTCGCAGCGCGCCTCTGTCAACGAATAACCCGGGCGGGTGGCCAATCCACCGGTGAGGCGGTTGTTTTTAATTAAAAAACAACCTAAATAATTGTAAGTAAAGGATAATAAAGAGATTCAGAAGGGTGTGTAGCAGGCCGCTTCATGCGGTGTAAAACGTGGTAGACGTTGGTGGGTAAAGGATACAAAAAAGCCCCGCTGACACGGAATGTGCCAGCGGGGCTTACTGCTTGTTGGGGTGCCGCCTAGTTACGACGCCAGCTGGAGATGAAGTACCCCTGCGGCATGTCTTCGGCTTCGACCGAGTGGTGTTTGACCTTCAGCTCGTGGCCGTCGGTGGTGTCGGTGTCGCCGTTGATGGCCAGCAGGCTGCCCTCCACCTCCAGTTCGGCATCCCCGGAGACGGTGATGTCACCGCCGGTGATATCGCTACCGTCCGCATTGACGGTGCCGACTTGTACCATACCGTCGAACTCCACATCGCCCGACTCTTCGACCGAGAAGTAGCCGTTCGGCACCAGGAAGATGACATAGTTGTCGCCGTCGCTGTCGTCAGAATCATCCTCGTCGTCGCCGTCGTCGCCGTCGTCGCCGTCATCG
>JALWRU010000127.1 GCA_026994095.1 Nitrospira sp.
AGCAGATTGAGGTGCCTGACATCCACCGGCTATCGGTCTATCGGGATCACGGCGGTTATCAGGCGCTACAAAAAGTCCGCAAGCAGCCGCCCGGATGGACCATTGACGAGGTGAGTATGGCGGGCCTGACCGGGCGCGGCGGGGCCGGGTTCCCCACCGGGCGCAAGTGGCAGACTGTGGCAGACTCCCTCGGCACCGCCTATGTGGTGGTCAACGGTGATGAAAGCGAACCGGGGGCCTTCAAGGATCGCGAGTTGATGGAGTGCCTGCCCCACCGGATTCTGGAGGGGGCATTGATTGCCGCCCACGCGGTCTCCGCCGACGAAATCATCCTGTTTATCCGGGGGGAGTACACCCTGGCCTACTCCCGGCTGGAAGAAGCGGTGGCTGAGATACAGGCGGCGGGCATGCTGCCGACCGAAGGCCCGCTGACCCTGCATCTGCACAAAAGCGCCGGGGCCTATATCTGTGGTGAGGAGACTGCGCTGATCGAGGCGCTGGAGGGCAACCGTCCGGCCCCACGGGGCAAGCCCCCCTACCCGGCGGTATCCGGGTTTAATCACCGCCCGACCCTGGTCAATAACGTGGAGACGCTGGCCACGGTGCCTGCGATTATCAATCAGGGGGCGGGCTGGTATCGGGCCATCGGCACCGCAGAGGCCACCGGCACACGGGTATTCTCCCTGTCGGGCAACATCAGTCGGCCCGGCAATTACGAGCTGCCGCTGGGCACTCCGCTGATGGAATTGATCGACACCTGCGGAGGGGGAGTACCGGACGGCCACGCCATCAAGGCGATCGTGCCCGGTGGTACCTCGACCCCCTTTCTGAAAGGTGACAACCTCGACATTCCGCTCACCCCGGCGGGGCTGGCAGCGGCGGGCAGCCAACTGGGCACCTGCTCGGTGGTGGTCTACGACCAACGCCACTGTATCGTCGATATCGTTGCCAATATCATGCTGTTCTACCAAAACGAATCCTGCGGCAAGTGCACCCCCTGCCGGGAGGGTACTCACCTGATGTTTGAACTGCTTACACGACTTGAGAACGGCAGTGGCAGCGTCACCGATCTGGATCGGGCGCGGCAGTTGTGTGACTACCTGCCACGGGAGTCGGTCTGTGCGCTGGCAGCCGGTGCGGCGGCCCCGGTAATCTCGGCGTTGACCCTGTTTTCCGACGAGTTTGCTGCCCACGCGGCTGCCGATCAGTGCCCACTGATCGGCCACCCGCTCGCCTGCGTAACCGGCACAGTTCATGTACCCTGAAATGACTTACACCCCTCTCTGTTTTCAGGAGCGCCACCATGACTGACCCGACCCATCAGACTGCCCTGTTCGCCGCTGGCTGTTTTTGGGGGGTGGAGGAGACCTTCCGCCAGTTGCCGGGAGTGGTCGCTACCTCGGTGGGCTACACCGATGGCGAACTGGAGAACCCCACCTATCAGGACGTTTGCACCGGCACCAGCGGTCATGCAGAGGTGGTTGAGGTCATCTTTGACCCGGCCCGCATCAGCTACCAGCAACTGCTGGCGGCCTTCTGGCGATTGCACGACCCCACCACCCTCAACCGGCAAGGGCCGGACCGGGGCACCCAGTACCGCTCCGGCATCTATTTCAACAGCCCGGAGCAGGAGAAGGCGGCCACCGAGTCGAAGGCGCAAGAGGACGCCAGCGGTCGCCACAACGGCCCGATCGTTACCGAGATTGCCCCGGCCAGCACCTACTATCTGGCAGAGGATTATCACCAGCAGTATCTGGCCAAACGGGGGCTGTCGAACTGCCATTAAGCGGCCTGACCGGCCCCGATTTCTGGTCAACCCG
>JALWRU010000128.1 GCA_026994095.1 Nitrospira sp.
CTTGCAACGAGGTGATCAGACGGGATAAAAACAGCCAGTTGGCACCTAACCCCAGCGCCAGCATCAGCACCCCGGCAAACATCCATTGACCCACCCTCGAGATCTGCTGGTTGGTGCGGGCAATCCCCTCAGAGATGAATGTCGACAGTTCACCCTGCGCCAGATCCACCGACCGGTTGAGGCGGTCCATAGCGGCCAGGTTTTCATCCACTGAGCGCAGCAGTTCGCGCCGTACCCGCCTGCCAACGTTCAGGTCCGGTTTGGCCAGCAGCGCCAGAATTTCTTCGATTTCGGTGTGGTAACGGTGGTTGTCCAACTCGACCCCGACCAGTTGTTTGGCGGTGGAGCGAGAGCTGGCAGCCATGCGGTTGAGGGCCGACCGGTTGGCGTTGATGATGCGATCACCCTCGGCGATCAGTACCCGTGCGGCGGCCTCGTTGCCGATCACCAGCGCCTGTGCGCCTTGATAGGTTTTGGTGATGCCATCCGCGTAGGCTGACAGGGTTGCCAGGGTGTCAAACTCTACATTCAGCGATTTATGCCGGTCCAGAATCCACATGGTCCCCAGACCGCCTGCCAGAATCAGCCCAAAGAATGCCAGTGCCACCACCGCCGACAGCATCCGGGCGAGTCCCAGGCCACTCTTGTCAGTGGTGTTACTTTCCGGTTGTGCCTCTGTTGAGGTTGTTTCTGTGGCAACCGACGGTCGGGAACTGTGGCCGGTAGGGGATTTGATGCAGGAGACCACGGCTTAATCCACCGATATCCGGCGGACCCGTTCGCCGGTTTCGGTATCGGCGGCAACAAAGCCGATCGCACCGGGGGTCTGGTAGATAAAGTTGATGACCAGTATCGACATGCTGAACGACTTGGGCGGCCGCTGACCATTGGTCATGAGCTGGTTGATCCAGTAGGTTTTGGCGGCGTTGGCGCTGACGCCGATCACATGATCAAAAAATGCCTCACGCGCGGCTCCACGGCTCAACTCCACCGGCACAACGGGGGTGCCGTCTGACCAGTGAGTCAGCTGTTTGGTAAAGATGCGGTTGAGGGTTTTGGGAGACAGGTGGGTGACCGGAATGTCCGGGTGGCCGATCAGAATAAACTCCTGCTCCTGTGCCAGTGCGGGCGGTGATAACAGCCAGATACAACTGGTGATCAATAGTGCGATGGAGAGCAGGCGTGCCATCATGCGGCCTTAGAAAAACAACGCCACGGAGGTGGCCAGCCCCAGATACTCTTCAGCCTGCAAGGCCGAATCCCGGTTGTGGTTGCCCTCCAGTTTGACGGTCACCTGAGGCATGGGGCGGTAGTTGAGGCCCACTGTATGGCGGGTCAACCGGCTGATACCGCTGTCGTAGCTGTCGTACCGATAGAAGCTGCGCAGTTCACCGCTCAATACCGTCGAAGGCTGTAGATAAAACCCCTCCCTGCTGTTTCCACTGTGGGTAAAAGCACCCTCTGCGAGCAGTTCAAACCGGCGGGTCGAAAGCTGCAAATCCACTCCGGTAACGTCCACCGTACCACCGGCACTGGGGGAGAATTCGCTGTAGTGGCCTACCCCCACATCCGCCTTTCTCAGGCAGCTAAACACCCGGTCGAGATGTACCCGTAAATTGCCGCCGGTAGCCTTGTTGACGTTGTCGTCCGTGCGACTGGAGTCTGGCGACTGGCCGTTGCCCACGTACAGGTTGACGGTGCTGCCCATCAGGCCCACGGTCTGTCGCCACTGCACCATCAGACCGGTGGTGTCTGCCGGAAATACCTTGCGCACCATCAACGGGCGGTGGGTTGACAGCACGGAGCTGGGGTAATGGTTGACGTTCCAGTACTGAGGCAGCAGAATTTTGCCCACCCGAACGTCAAGCCGTTTACGCAGGGCAAACTCGGCCCAGCCGTGTTCCATCTTGATGGTGCCATTGCCGCTGGCTTGACTGCCGCTGGCCGACAGATCGGCCCCGTCCTCAAACTCCAGTTCGGTAAAGATGCGCCACCGACCGATGCGTTTGCTCAAAAACAGGCTCACATGGTGCTGGCGAAAGTGAGACGGGCTATTCCGCTTATCATCGATAAAATACTCGAAGTCAAAATAGCCGTTGAGGTTTAACATCTGGTCCAGCCGCTGTTCCAGTTCGGCGATGGTGCTGTGCAGTACCTTGCTCTGGAACTCCGGGTCTGAGGCCTGCGCGCCAGCGGTATGGGGCGCTGCAAAAAATATGACCGCCAGCATCAGGAAAAACAGTGACAAGGCGGTCACCTGGCGAGATCGCCAGTGCCAGGAGAGGTACCGTTCAGTGCGCATGGGCGCCACCATCGTCGGTAGCATCCTCCTCTGTCGCATGCAAATCAGCGGTGGGCGATTCGGTCGGTAATGCGGCAAGGCGGGCGTACAGCATTGCCTGCTGGAGGGCTGGCGTGCCGGTCAATCCCTCGCGAAAACGGTGGCGGCGAGCGCCACCAAAGACGACACGCACCGGAGAATGTTTCAGGTTTAGCAGCCAACGGAAGGGGAATCGGGTGGCCAGCGGGGGGTACGGCACCATCCTTCTTGCCTCTATCTTGAGTGAGGGGCGATCACACCGCCCGTCATCTGTTTCAGCGCAGGTTTCTTGTTGGGTAGATTCCAGCGAGGGCGCAAAAGGTTCAAAATGCTCAAAAAATGCGCTGTTAGGGGGTGAGGCTAAATAAAAAAAGGGCCACGCCTCTTTGTTGCAGAGGCGTGGCCCTTTTTTGAATCTGGAACCGACAGAACCCAGGGGAGCGACCGGCGGGTTGTCCCGGGTGATTCGCTCCGGGGAGCGACAGGGGGGAGGGTCAGATCACCCGCAGTACGTTGTTCTGGTTGCGCACGGCGATTTTTGCGGCGATATCGCGGGCAATGGGGATGAGCTGCTCTGACTGGGGCGATTCCGGGTTGGAGGCCACCACCGGCACGCCCGCATCACCGCCTTCGCGGATGGCGGTGTTGATGGGCACCGCACCCAGAAACGGCACGTCCAGCGTAACCGCCGCCTTTTCGCCACCACCGGTGGAGAAAATATCGGTGCGCTCGTCACAGTGGGGGCAGAGGAAGTAGCTCATGTTCTCGATAATGCCCAACAGCGGTACATTGACCTTCTGGAACATGGCCAGACCACGCTTGGAGTCCAGCAGGCTGACCTCCTGCGGGGTGGTGACGATGACCGCGCCGGTGACCGGCATCAACTGGCAGATCGACAACTGGGCATCGCCGGTGCCGGGCGGCAAATCGATGATGAGATAGTCCACCTCGCCCCAGGCCACGTCTTTCAAAAATTGTTGAATGGCACCGTGAATCATCGGGCCACGCCATACCAGCGGGGTGTCGTCGGGTACCAAAAAGCCCATGGACATGACCTTGACCCCGTGGGCCTCCGGCGGCACCATCTTGCCGTCTTCAGACTGGGGCTGGCCGGTAATACCCATCATCTTGGGCACGTTGGGGCCGTAGATATCGGCGTCCAGAATGCCCACAGAGGCACCCTCGCGGGCCAGCGCCACGGCCAGGTTGACCGCCACGGTGGTTTTGCCCACGCCGCCCTTGCCTGAAGACACTGCGATGACATTCTTGATGCCCGGGGCCATCTCTTCCATCTGCGGGTTGGTGGCACCGCGGGCCACGGATGAACCCCACTTGATTTCGATCTGGTTGAGGCCCTCGACACCGGCGAGACCCTCGCGGCAGCGCTTGTCGATCTCATCCTTGAGCGGGCAGGCGGGGGTGGTGAGTTGCACGGTAAACGTGAGTTTGTCGCCCTCGATCTCAATGTCCTTGATCATGTTGAGGGTCACCAGATCTTTGCCAAGTTCTGGTTCCTGCACGTTTTTTAAGGCATCCAGTACTGCCTGTTCATTCAACATGATCCGATGCTCTCCGTAGGGGATAAGGGGCCAATTTCCAGGCCGGGAAACGATCTTTAAATTATCGACCCGCAGAGACAGGCCGGTCAAGCCTTGTTCTGTCGGGTGGCGGTTTTTTGATCGGGCGAGTGTTGACAGGCAAACATTTGTTTTGTTACCGTCGATTGTATGAATGCTCTCAGCCCTAAAGCCCGCCTGGTATTGGCTTTTGTACAGCAATTTCAGGCAGATCGAAACTGCCCGCCGACCATGCGTGAGATCGGTTCCGGTTGCCGTATCAAGTCCACCCGCAGTGTCAGTGATTACCTCAAGGAGTTGGAGGCCGCTGGCCGTATCCGTCGCCGTGAGGGCCGCTCACGAGGGATTGAACTGGTGGTGGCAGATGGCCCGCCCAAAGCGGGTATTCCGGTGCTGGGCCGCATTGCCGCTGGCACACCGTTGGCCGCTGATGCGGTCTATGACGGCCAGTTGCCGGTGGATGGTGCGGCCCTGTTCGGAACCACCGACTGCTTTGCGCTGGAGGTGGTCGGCGACAGCATGATCGACCGCAACATCGTCGAAGGAGATCTGGCCATTTTGCGGGCCCAGTCCACTGCCCATTCCGGTGAGGTGGTGGCGGTATCTGTGGAAGATGAAGTGACCTTGAAGGTCTTTCGTCCAGAGGGCAAACAGGTGTTGTTAATGCCCGCCAACTCGGCCTACGCCCCCATCGTATTAAACGAAGATTCTGGCATCATTCGCATCCTGGGGGTGATGGTGGGGCTGGTGCGCAGCGCCCACGTGTGGGACCCGGTTTAGGGGCAGTCGACCTGATTGGGCCGATTGAAAATCGCTACTTTTCCACCACTTGTGGTGTATTGCTGCCGTTAAACTGAACGCAGTAAACCGTGGTGTGATCCGGTTGCACCGGGGTGTCCAGCGGGATCTTAAGATAGTGACGCAAGGCGGTTTCAATCACCCCGAAATGGGTCACTGCCAGCACCGTCTGGCGGGGATGGTCCTGCACCACATCCCTTAAAAAAGCCAGTACCCGCTGGTGCAGGTCATTGCTGGATTCTCCTCCGGGGTAGCGCCGCTCCGGGTGCTGTTTGTACGCCATGATGGTGGGCCGGATTTCAGCGGATGGCCGTCCGGCCAGTTGGCCGAAATGAATCTCCATCAAGCGTGGGTCGACGGTAGGGGTAAGGTGCCAACCCAGTGTCTTGGTGATGCAGTCCAGCGTGGTACGGGTGCGGGTCAGGGGCGACACATAGGTCACTGGTGGCCGATCTGCACCACATAGCTGGCCCAGTTTTGTAGCCACCTGCGCGGCCATCTCTCGCCCCAGTTCGGTCAGTGAGGTATCGTTTTGGCCCTGTACGATGCGGTCCCGGTTGGCGGTGGTCTGGCCGTGGCGCACCAGCAGCAGGCGGGTCTGGCTCACTGTAGTCGCACCTGCCCGAAGTCGAGTTTGATGCACAGCAAACCGACTGCCACGGTCACCACAATGCAGGGCAGTGGCCCTAAAAACCATATCACCGTGGGGATCAAAAAGAAGATCGAGCGCATCCCGAAGGAGTAGTGCCGCCCCGCCTTGGCGTGCAAACGGTAGACATAGGTGACCGGGTCCTCTCCCACCGCATCCCGAATGGCGTCGGGCGGCGCACCCATGAGCATGGCCACATGGTTGAGTAATCGCACACACAGGGCAAAGTAGAACAGGGTGGCGATGAACAGCACAATCAGGCAGGTCAGCTTGAGCAGCAATGCCGGATTGGTCACCTGTCCGCTGTCGGCAAGAAAGATGTGGCGGGTGGAGTCCAGATTGAGCAGCAGGCTGATCATGCCGCCGATGAGAATGACAGCGGCGGTGGTCAAAAATGACGCCGCCATGGTCACGTTGCGCAGGGTCTGGACTGCCAGGACACCGGCATTTTCTTCAAAGATCTTCGCGACCCAGGCCTTGCGGACCTGGTTGATGCGACCCTTGAAGATGCGGTGCGGGTAGGTGCGCACCAGATGGTAGTACATGATGTGATACCCCACCGTGAAGGCCAGCAGCACCACAAAGGCGACGCAGTCCATGGGGTAGTGTTGCACAAACGTCAGCATGGGCCCGGGCAGATCACGGGGCCACTGGTTGTGTTCGCAGGGTGCGGGTGGACTCCAGCAGCATATCCAACTCTTCGATGGACAACACATGGTCGGACAGACCGATGGAGATGCGGTTCATCATCAGCGCCAGTTGATCGTCGGTGACCGCATCCGTGCCCGCCAGTTTGAAGTACGCTTTGAGCGCCCGGATCAAGGTCCGCGCCTGTTCGTCCGGGTAGTCCAGCGGCAGGGCTTCGGGGATGCTGCGGGGGATGACCACCTGCTCGAATTCCCACACGGTCACCTGCCGTCCGCCAGAGGTGAACAGCAGGCTGGCAATGGTCATGAGGGTCCCCACCACCAGCAGGCCGATAAAGAACCGGCGGCCCTTTTTTTTCTGCACTTTGGTACGGGCGGGGGCTGCACCGGTGAGACCGGGCTGGCCAAAAGGATCGCCCGGTCGCGGGGTGCGGGGTGGGGTTTTATCTACGGCCATGGAATCGACTCTCCGCGGATCAAATCGTCATACCCTTCGCGCTGGCGCACAACGTGGAAGGTGTCGCCATCAACGATCACCTCTGCCACCCGGGGGCGGCTGTTGTAGTTGGAGGCCATGGTAAAGCCGTAGGCCCCGGCGCTCATCACCGCCAGCAGATCGCCCTCCGCCGGAGTGGGCAGTTTGCGCCCCTTGGCGAGAAAGTCGCCGGACTCGCAGACCGGGCCAACCACGTCGGCCAGAATCTCCGGCTGGTTGCCCTCCACCACCGGCAACACCCGGTGAAAGGCGTCGTAGAGGCTGGGGCGCATGAGGTCATTCATGGCACCGTCCACCACCACAAAATGCTTTTCGCCAGTCTCTTTGACCCGCAATACCTGGGTCACAAACACCCCGGCGTTGCCGGCAATCACCCGACCGGGCTCTAAAATCAGGGTGATGTTGAGGGACTTGAGTACCGGTAGCACCGAGTCGGCAATCATGGCCGGGGAGGGGGGCACATGATCGTCGTAGGGGATGCCGATACCGCCACCGATATCCAGGTAGTCGATGGTGAGGCCCTTGGCCCGCAGACGGGTAATCAATTCCGCCACCCGCTCCACCGCCTCTAGAAACGGCCCGGCTTCGGTGATCTGGCTACCGATGTGCTGATCGACCCCTACCACCCGTACGTGGGGCAGGGTGCTGGCCTCGACAAAGGCGTCAATCGCTTCGTCCATAGCGATGCCAAATTTGCTCTCTTTGAGGCCGGTGGCAATGTAGCGGTGGGTCTTTGGATCTACGTTGGGGTTGACCCGCAGGGTGATGCGGGCCACCTTGCCTTCGCGCTCTGCCACCCGGTTGATGAGCAGCAGTTCGGCACGGCTCTCCACATGAAACATGAGGATGTCGGCGGCCAATGCCTCGGCGATCTCTTGATCCTGCTTGCCGACCCCGGAGAACACAATGCGATCGGCAGGGATGCCCGCTTTCAACGCCCGGAATAGCTCACC
>JALWRU010000129.1 GCA_026994095.1 Nitrospira sp.
GCGGTTCAGGTCCATCGCTTTGTTGTTGATGGTGAAGGTGCCCATGCGCCGCTCCAGCGTAAACAGCCGGTCCGGGGCGCTGGCCGTCAAGGTGGGAATGGTATTGAGGCTGCCGGGCAGGGTGGGGTTATTGACCGCCGCCCGGTCCACCAGAATGGTCATTAAATCAAAGGTGCTGTTGTCGAGGGCATCGGTCATACCGCCCATGCCGCCGCCCCCCATACCGCCTCCTCCGCCACCCCCCATCATGTAGAGCGAGCTGACCACTTCGGAGGAGTAACTGCGCAGGGCCAGGGTGGTATTTAAATCCTGCGACAGATCCACCATGATCTCGGCCCGTTCTCCGGGGCTGAGCAGTACCCGGTTGAGGGTCACCGGCGCGGTCAGCAGGCCGCCGTCGCTGGCAATCTGCACAAAGTTGCGGTTGTCACCAAACCCCACGTTGTAGATGCGGGCGTTGGAGCCGTTCAATATGCGCAGCCGAACCCACTGGGCCGGGGCGTTGAGGCGCGGGGTCTCCTTGCCGTTGACCAGAATCCGGTCGCCTTTCATGCCCATCTGGTCTTGCGCCTGCGTGCGGTAGGCCAGTGTGCCGTTGCTGGCAAAACGACGGTCCTGAATCACCAGCGGGATGTCGTCCACACCGTAATCGGTCGGTAGGTTGAGGCCGTTAGCGGCGGCATCGTCGACGATAATCATGCCCGCCAGCCCCTGAAATACCTGCGCCCCGGTCTGGCCGTGGGTGTGGGGGTGGTACCAGAGCGTGGCGGCGTCATTGAGCACGTTAAAACTGGCGGTCCAGGTGGTGCCGTTGGGGATCTCCTGATGGGGGCCGCCGTCCATGACCGCAGGCAGATGCATACCGTGCCAGTGGGTGGTGGTGACCTCGCCGATGGCATTACTTACATTGAGGGCCACCGCTTCGCCCTTGGTGAGCCGCAAGGTCGGCCCCAGTACACTGCCGTTGTAGCCCAGCGTTGGTGTCTGCACACCGGGGATCAGCTCACTGGTACCGGTCTGCATCGTCAGGTTATAAGTGCGGACCCCCGAGAGTAACGTGCCGGTGTCCAGCGGTGGAATCGGCAGGGTGGAGGCGTTGGGGTTGGCCACCACGCTGGCCCCGGTCGTGGTACTACCTGAACTGCTACCACCGCAAGCGCTGGTGATGAGTGGCACCGACAACCCGGCCAGCACCCGGCTGGCGGCTACGGCGCTGGCGAAACCGACCGCCCTGGAGAGAAATCGACGACGGGAGACCTGCTGTGACATCTGTATGACCTATCCTGTACCTGACACCCGCGTTGCGGGTCGAATCGAGGGCCGCCCCGATTGCATGTGTGACTCATTAGTATAGGGCGTTTTCTGAAATCCGCTGTTTAAATGCGGTAATGTTTTGGTCGGCCACCCAACGGCGAATCCTGCGAAATGGAAGGGGCAATACATGCTGCAACGGTTTCATCGGATGGCGTTGCTGGTGCGGTTGGCCCTCAACCCGGCTGGGTTGTTCGATCGGATCAATCGCTTGCCCTGGTATCGGCAGGTGCAAGGTGACTGGACCGGCACCCTGCCGCTGGCCGATGGCAATCGCCTGCTCGACTGCGGCTGCGCCACCGGTATATTGAGCCGGGAGTTGGCCCGCACCGGGCCGGTGGTGGGTATGGACCGGTCCCCGGCGATGCTCCGTAAAGCGGGTCGATCCGGTGACGGGCCGACCGTTCACTATGTGCGGGCAGACGCCACCGGGTTGCCGTTTGCCGACCAGGTATTTGATGGGGTGGTGGCGTCTGCCCGCACATAG
>JALWRU010000130.1 GCA_026994095.1 Nitrospira sp.
TGTGGGACCTGCCCGGCCGCAAGTTTGTCGACTTTATGGATGTGGACTCGGACAAGTGGCACCAGTACGCCCACCGCTCCCGCTGGCCCTGGCTACGCTGGTTGTACCACCGGGAGGCCCGTCGGGTCGAGGCGCTGGAAGAGGTCTCACTGGCCCGTGCCGAAGCGGTCTTTGTGGTGGCCGAGGGCGAACTTGAACTGTTGCAGGCACGCGGCCATACCGAACAGGTGGTACGGGTAGCGGGCAACGGCACCATCCTGCCATCGCCTGCACCGGCCCCACCCGGCAACCCTCACGACGTGGTGTTTGTCGGTGCCATGGATTACTGGCCCAACGAAGACGCGGCCTGCTGGTTTGTCGCACAGGTGTGGCCGCAGATTCGGGCCGAACACCCCCACGCCCGCTTTGTGATCGTCGGCAGCCAACCCACCAGCGCAGTACGCCAACTGGCCCAGACCGCCGGGGTGGTGGTGACCGGGTCGGTGCCCAGCGTGGCCCCCTATCTGGATCAGGCGGCAGTGGTGGTCACCCCCCTGCGTATGGCCCGTGGCATCCAGAACAAGGTGCTGGAGGGCATGGCCTGGGGCCGTGCAGTGGTCACCACACCGCAGGGGCTGGACGGCATCGATGCCACCGACGGCGAAGAGTTGCTGGTGCGTGAGTCCGCCGAGACGACCGCCATGGCCATCAACCGCCTGCTGGCCCACCCGGAACAGGCCGCCAAACTGGGCCGTCAGGCCCGTCTGTGGGTGGCCAGCCACTACACCTGGCAGCAGCAGTTGCAGCCGGTACTGCGCGCCTTGAATGGCACCCCCGACGATCCGGAGCGCCTTGGCGGGGCGGGGCAGATATGAGGATGTTGCTGATTGCACCCGTCTTCCCGCCGGAAATCGGCGGGGTGCCGTCCCTGTACGGGCAGTTGTGCCAGCACCTGCCGAAAGACACCGTGGTGGTGCTGGCCCCGCACCACCCGCAGGCGGCTGAGTTTGACCGCCAACAGCCGTTCCCGATCGTGCGGCGCAGAGGTTTTGCCGAGATCGACCTGCCCGGTCTGCTGCGCATCCTGCTGGAGGCGGTACAGGTCGCCTGGCTGGTTAAAACAGAGCGCATTACCCACCTGCTGATCGGCAACATCAACCAGAGCCTGCTGGCACTGTTCCTGATGCCGTGGATCGGCCGCCCGGTGGTGCTGTACGCCCACGGTGAGGAGATCAACAAAGACTTTGGAGGGCGGCTCTACAGCCGTTGCAAACGGGGTTTTTTGCAGCACCTGTGCCGGGCCATCGCGGTCAGCCGCTTCACCCGTCAACGGCTGCTGGAGCGGGGCGGACCGCAACTGCGTGTAGAGGTCATCGCCAACGCGGTCGACAGCGCTCAATTTCAGCCCCGGACCGCCGATCCACAACTGCTGGAACGGTGGCAGCTGCAGGGCAAGCGCATCCTCCTGACCCTGTCGCGGCTGGAGCCGAGAAAGGGCCACGATCAGGTCATTCGGGCGCTGCCGCAACTGCTGCTCAAACAGCCGGATGTCCACTACGTCATTGGCGGCGAAGGCGAAACGCTGGAGAGCTTGAAACAACTGGCAATCACCACCGGAGTAGCCGATCAGGTAACCTTTTTGGGCCGTATCGCCCATGAGGAGTTGTGCTCGGTCTACAATCTGGCGGAGGTATTTGTGATGCCCAACCGGGAGATTGACGGCGACACAGAAGGGTTTGGTATTGTCTTTCTGGAGGCGTCTGCCTGCGGGCTGCCGGTGGTGGGCGGCGTAGACGGTGGCGCACCGGATGCCATCGTCGATGGCGAGACCGGCTATCTGGTGGACGGTAACGACGTGGACGCCATCGCCGACCGCATCCTCACCCTGCTGACCGACCCGGCCCGCGCCCGCCGCATGGGTGAGGCCGGACGGCATTTTGCCTGCGCCCACAGCTATCCTGAGCTGGCAGACGCAGTGCTTGAATTTGTGGAGTCCGCCTAGGGCGCGCCATGTGGCATGATCTACTGGTCATTATCGTGCTTACCACGGGCATCCTGTTTGCCCTCAGGCAGCCGTTTTACGGCATCCTGCTGTACATGTGGGTGGCCCACTTTCGGCCCACCGACTGGGCCTACGCCGGTTGGTTGACCAGCATCCCCATGGCCGATATCGCCGCAGGGCTGACCCTCATGCTGATGGTGATCCAGCACCGGCGCTATCCGGTGGCGCTGTTCCACTGGGCGGTATTGGGGTTTGTGGTGCAGGGGGCCTTGTCGGCCCAGTACGGCGTCAATCCAGAGGTGAGCTGGCAGTGGTATCAGACCTTTTTACCCGCCGCCATCACCAGCTACATCATCACCGTACTGGTAGACCGGGAAGACCGCTTGCGACTGGCGCTGATTGTGCTGGTGGTGAGCATGGGCATCGAACCGGCCAAACAGGGGCTGGTGACCCTTGTCCTGCGCCCCGGCGCGGCCAACATGAACAACATGAACAGCGTCGGCGACAACAACGGCGTGGGGCTGGCCATGGCCATGCTGCTGCCCATCACCCTGTCGCTGATTCGTACCAGCACCATCCGTTGGGAGCGGTGGGGGCTGATCCTGTTTTGCGTGGGGCTGCTGCACCGTTGCCTCACCACCTATTCACGCGGCACCTTCCTGACCCTGGGGGTACTGGGCCTGCTGGTGATCCTGCGCGGTCGCCACAAGGTGCGAAATCTGGTGGGGATTGTGCTGATTTCCATCATCTCCTGGAACGTCATGCCAGACGCCTTCCACGAGCGCATGGCCACCATCAACCAGTTCAACACCGAAGATCACGAGATGGAGTACTCCGCCGCCAGCCGTCTGCATCTGTGGCACACCGCCACCATCATGGCCAACGACCGGCCTCTGCAGGGGGTCGGATTTGGTGCCTATTCCGCCGCCTACCGGGATTACGACCCCTCACAGGGGGCCTACGGCCTGATCAAGGAGGCCCACGGCTCGCTGCCGGGGGTCCTGGCAGACACCGGCTATCCGGGATTACTGCTCTATCTGCTGGTGCTGGGCACTGCCATGTGGGGGCTGGTGCGGGCGCGACGACTGGCGTCGTTTTTAGAACCGGGCAGCGTACTGTTTGAGTACGCCACCGGCCTGCAATACGCCATTATCGCGTTTTTGGTGGGTGGCGCGTTTTTATCATTTATGTATTTTGAGATTGTCTGGCATATTCTGGCCCTGTCGGTGGTGGTTTCGATTCTGGTGCAGGAGCAGCTCCGGCAGGAGTCCCGCACTCGGCTGGAGCATAGCCGACGCCGCGCAGAGGAAGCCGAGGCGCAGGTCATCGAGCAGCCCCCCGACCTGCCGCCAGTAGCGGTGCCCCACTACCGCCCCCAGCAAGGCCGGCCACCGGGGCCGGACTGGCAACCGTAAACGGGTGACACCATGAACCGTATCCCCAACAAATTCACCCCCGTCGACAGGCTGCAAAGGCTTAACCCCGGCCTTCAAACTGCCGATAGTCGATCGTTACCCTGTCCTGTAAAGTAATCCAGATCACGCCATGAACCACTCCACCGAATGCCCCCCCTCCGAGCCGACCGCCGCCGATCAGGAGGACTCCGTCCGCGACCTGTATCAGGACGAGCAGGTGGCCGAGGGGTATATCGACGAGCGCATGCGCCACACCTGGTGGCAGCACCTGCACTCGGTTCAGGTGGCGGCCATCAATCGGGCCATCGCCCGCACCCATGCAGAAAAGGGCGGTCACGGCGATGTGCTGGAGGTGGCACCGGGTCCGGCCCGCCTCACCACCGAGCTGGTGGGGGTCCATCAGGGCACCATGCTGGAGGCCAGCCCGCAGATGATCGCGGTGGCCAAACGGCGGTTGCAGGAGGCCGCCATCGACCACCTGTGGACCATCATTGAGGGCAACGCCTTCGACCTGTCAGAACTGCCGGAAAATTTTGACCTGGTCTATACCTTCCGCTTTATTCGCCACTTCAAGCAGGCCGAGCGTCGCCGTTTTTACCAGCAGGCTGCCGCACGACTGCGTCCGGGTGGCTATCTGCTGTTTGATCTGGTGGGTGAACAGGCCACCGCCGCCGAGCGCAGGCGCATGGGTGTGCAGCAGGGGCTGGACGTCTACGACGTGACCTATGAGACCCCCGCCGACATCGCCAAGGAGCTGGCCGAAGACGGATTTTCGCTGGTCGAATTGACCCCGGCACTCAAACATTTCGGCCTGCAAAGCCGCCTCTCCTACCGGCTGGACAGCCGCATGCCCGGATTGGTGGGCTTCACCATCCGTATGCTGGAGCAAATGCCGTCGAATCATCCGCTGGAGTGGATCGGCCTGTTCCGCAAGAACAGCTGACCCCCCAACACCACAGAACGCCCCCTCTTCATGCGTGTGATCTACTGGAACACCTCCTGCCTCGAGCCTGCTGTCGAGGCGGTCTCCGGGGAGATATCAGCCCTGTCCCGACACTTCCCTGACAGCCTGATATTTGCAGTCAGCCCACACCTGCGGCTGCGCCTCTCTCCGTCCACCCGCACGTACGGCGTACATCCGGCGCTGGACCCACTGTTGCGGCTGGTGATACCGGTGCTGGAGCGGTGGGGCGATGTGAACCACGTCATCGGCGATCCGTGCCCGTGGACCTACGCCAAGACCTTGAAAAGGCGGCCCACGGTGCTGACCCTCACCTCGGAGCAGGGGCCGGTCCTGACCGAGTTTTTAGGCCGCTGTCATCACATTGTCACCCAGACCGCCGGTTTTCGTAAGCGGCTACTGGAGATGGGGCTGGCGGCGGATCAGGTCACCCTCTGTTACCCGGCCATCGATCTGCACCGTTTTGTGCCCACCGACCGCCAGCCGGATGATGCCACCCCCCGCCTGCTGTTTGCTACCGCGCCAAGGGAGTCCCACGAGATGACCGGGCGCGGCGTCTACCTGCTGCTGGAGACGGCAGCGGCCCACCCGGACCTGCACCTGCGCCTGCTCTATCGGGACTGGGCCAGCAACCACACCGCGCTGGCCCCCACCCGCGACTGGCTGGCACAGCGGGACTGCCCCAATGTTGAGCTGACCGTGGGGGCCGAGGCCAACATGGCGACCCTCTACCCGTCTTATCACTTTACGGTCATCCCCTACACCACCATCGACGGCGGTAAAGAGTGCCCCAACAGCCTGCTGGAGAGCCTCGCCTGCGGGGTGCCGGTGTTAATCTCGGAGGTGGCACCGTTCGCAGCATTTGTGGCGGAGCACGACTGCGGCGAGCTGTTCACCCCCACCGCCGACGGCCTGTCACAGGCGGTGGCACGGGGCATGGCCAGACTGCCGACCCTGAGGGCCAACGCCCGAAAAGCGGCCGAGTTGCACTTCGACAGCCGTACCGCGCTGGCCACTTACGCCACCCTGTATGAGCGGGCGATGGCCGCCGGAACCCACTGACCGGTGCGCCTCGACCGCATCAAGACCCTGTTCAAGGAGAGCTCGCTCTACAGCCTCAGCTGGCTGGCGGGCGGATTCTCGGGCATCGCCCTGCTGCCGGTCTATACCCGCTACATCGACCCCACCGGTTACGGCACCATCCAGATGGTGGAGTACGTCACCAACGTGCTGAAAATCGCCCTGTTAAGCGGTCAGATTCCGGCCATCTACCGGTTCTGGTCGGAGGCCGACGACCACAAGGGCCGCAGTCAGGTGATTGGCACCGGTTTTACCTATGTGGCCACGACCGGCATCGTGGTCTGCCTGTTGCTGCTGCTGTTTCAACAACCGATCTCCACGCTGCTGCTGGGGCCGGAGGTGGACCTGATCTACTTGCAACTGGGCACCGGCATCCTGTTTGCCGAGGCCCTGTTGATGGTGCCGATCGCCTACTTCGCCGCCTCCCAGCAGCCCTACTGGTATGTGGGTTACTCCCTGTCGCGGCTGGCATTCAGCATTGCCGTTAACCTCTATATGTTGATCGGGCTGGAGCTGGGGGCGGTCGGGATGCTAGCGGGCAATCTGGTCAGTTCGGCGCTGTTTGTGGTGCTGATGAGCGGCCACATGATCGTCAAACAGGGGCTGTCCCCCACCCGCGCCCTGCTGGGGCCGATGCTGCGCTTTGGCATGCCGATGGTACTGGCGGTGGTGGCCTCGGCGCTGATGCAGAACAGCGACCGCTACTTTTTGCGCGTCTACCGGGGGCTGGATGCGGTGGGTATCTATTCGCTGGGCTATAAACTGCCATTTTTCCTCTGCTCCACGGTCATGAGTGCAGTCTCCACCGCCTGGGGCAGCCACATGATCTACACCGTGGCCAAGGACGACGACGCCTCCCGCCAGATCGGTCAGGTGGCCACTTACTACTTCACGGTGATCCTGTTCCTGATGTTTGCCATGGCGGTGGTCAGCCCCACGGTGCTGGATTTGCTGGCCGATGAGCAGTATGCCGACGCCCGCCGGGTGGCACCCATCGTCTGTCTGGGGCTGGTATTTTATGCGTTTCACTCGTTTGTCACCTCCGGGGCCTATATCCTTAAACGGACGGTGCTGCTGCCGATCGGCTATCTGGCCGGGTTGCTGGTGAGCGTGGTGCTCAACTGGATGGTGGTGCCGACCTATGGTTACATGGGGGCCGCCTGGGTCACGTCGTTTACCTACTTCACTTTTGTCACGGTTAATTTTGTGATCTGCCAGTCGATCTACCCGGTCCATTTTGAGTGGTCACGCCTGGGCAAGGGGGCAGGGCTGGCCCTGGCCCTGTTCGGCCTCTATGCACTCACTCCGGCGCTGCCCGGATATTGGGATCTGCTGCGTCAAACGGCCATCATCCTGTTGATGCCGGCACTGCTGTTAATGAGCGGGTTTCTGTCGCCAAACGAGCGCACACTGCTGCGCGATCAGGCCCGAAAATGGCGGCTCAAGCTGCTGGGAGACACCCGGTCGTGAGTAGCAACAAACCGTTACATGTGGTGCAGTTTGGCGCGGGCAACGCCCTCTACGGAGCCGAGCGCTGGATTCTGGCGCTGGTACGCTATCTGGACCCGGCGCAGGTGCGCACCACCATCGTCACACTGGTCGATGGCCCGGACTGCCCCACCGCGCTGGTGGACGAAGCCCATGCGCGCGGCATCACCACCCAACTGATCGATGCACCCGGACGGCTGTCGTTCAGCGGCGTTAAAGAGCTGGCCCGGTTCTGCCGTGAGGAGGGGGTCGATATTGTCCACTCCCACGGCTATAAACCGGATGTATACGGTCTGCTGGCGCGCCGTTCCGGGGGGTACAAATTGCTCGCTACGCCCCACGGATGGAGCCACGATCCGGCCCCCAAAGAGGCCCTGTACGAGTGGATCAACCGCCACTGCTTTCCCTACTGCGACGCGGTGGCCCCCCTGTCGGAGGCGCTGGCGGCCGACCTGTCTCACCTACGCATGG
>JALWRU010000131.1 GCA_026994095.1 Nitrospira sp.
GGGCATCGCCGTGCGCGCCGGGCTACACTGCGCGCCGTGGGCCCACCGCTGGCTGGGCACGCTGGAGAGCGGCGGCATGGTGCGGGTGAGTGTGGGGTGGTCCAACAAAAGAGCAGATGTAGAAAAGTTGTCCAATCATCTTGAGGAGGCCATCCGTGGATGAGCAACGCGTCCGCCAATTGCTCCAGGGGAGCGAGTCCCTCACTGTGGAGTTCAAGAGCGACCGGGGGCCACTTCCCGACACCGACCTCCTGGATACAGTGGTCTGCCTGGCCAACGCTCAAGGGGGCATCCTCCTCATCGGTGTGGAGGACGATGGTACGGTAACCGGACTACACCCCACCCATCGAACCGACCCACGCCAACTGACCGCGTTCATTGCGGCCCGCACGGTGCCACCCTTGAGTGTGCAAGTCTCCTTCCTTGACCTTGCAGAAGGTCCGATTGCCGTGGTGGTGGTCCCCCGTGCCCGCCAACCGGTCGCTACCAGCGATGGCAGGCTTCTCCTCCGTTATCAAGATAGCCGAGGACAACCGGGCTGTCGTCCCCTTTATCCCCACGAACTCACCGGCTGGTACGCTGACCGGGGCCAACGCGACTATACAGCCCAAGGGATGTCAAACGCAACGTGGGAGGACCTGGACCCGTTGGAATTTGAGCGTTTGCGTCGCCTGGTGCGAGAGTATCACGGCGATGACAGCCTGCTCGACCTGGATAACCGACAATTGGCCCGTGCGCTGGGTCTCACAGTCTCTTTCAACGAGCAAACCGTGCCCACCGTGGCCGGGTTGCTTTTGGTCGGTCGGGAGGACGTTCTCAAGACCCATCTGCCCGCCCATGAGGTGGCCTTCCAGGTGCTTGATGGGCAGGAGGTGCGGGTCAACGAGTTTTACCGTTGGCCCCTTCTGCGCACTTTTGAGCGGATAATGGAAGCCTTTGCCGTCCGTAACGAGGAGCGGGAACTGACCGTGGGCCTTTTCCGGGTAGGCATCCCGGCCTACGATCCTCGCGCCTTCCGCGAGGCGGTGAACAATGCCCTCACCCACCGGGATTACACCCGGTTAGGGGCGGTGCATGTGCAATTGCGCGGCGACCGCGTCCTGGTCACCAATCCGGGCGGCCTTGTCCAGGGTGTCACCGTGGAGAACATCCTGGTGGCCGGGCCTCGTCCCCGCAACCCCCTCCTGGCCGACATCTTCAAACGGGTGGGACTGGTGGAGCGCACGGGCAGAGGGGTGAGCATCATTTATGAAGGGCTGTTGCACACGGGTCACCCACCGCCGGATTACACCCGCACCACCGAGACGGCCGTGACCGTCATCCTGCCCGGCGGCCCCGGCGACCTGGAATTCGTAGCGCTTATCGTCCAGGAGGAGAATCGTCAGCAGCGACCGTTTTCGATAGAGGAACTGCTGTTGCTCGGCCATCTGTGGCGTGAACGGGAGATGGATACAGCCGAGGCCTCTCGGCTCATCCAGCAGAACGAAGCCACTGCCCGCCGGGTGCTGGAGCGCCTGGTGGAGAGCGGGCTGGTGGAGGGACGCGGCCATACTCGTGCCCGCCGTTATCACCTCAGCGCAACAGTCTATCGAGTGGTAGGGCAGCAGGTAGAGTACATGCACCGTCGCGGCCTTGATCGGGTGCAGATGGAGCAGATGATCCTGGACTACGTGCGCGCCCACGGCCGCATCACCCGCCGGGATGTGATGGAACTCTGTCGGGTCACCGCCAACCAGGCGGCCTATCTTCTGCGGCGGCTGAGTAACGCGGAAAAACTGGAGCGAATCGGTATGGGG
>JALWRU010000132.1 GCA_026994095.1 Nitrospira sp.
CCAGCCGGTTCAGATCGATCTCCCCGCGGGAAACGGCGGCCAGGACTTTGGTATCGGCGATTTGAAGAAAGCCGAGTTCGTCGACGGTGAAGGTGTGAGATGTCATCGTGTTCTCCTTGGTTAGCGGGTGGCCTTACGGCCAGCGTCGTAGGCTGCCTCAAGGGCTTTCTTGAGTTGCCACACGGAGATGTCATGGAAATCCAGGGAATCGCTGCCCCGCTCTTCCAGGGTTTCCAGGTCGAGGATGTCGCGGGCGATGCGGTCGATGGTCTTGTTCACGGTGCGTCTCCGGTTCGAGTGATTGTCTACACGTTCATGAAGCCATCGTTTCCGAGGTCAATCAAGCTAATATTTCCATTTATTTCAATATGTTGAGATTGTTTTTGGATGGCCCAGTCCCGCTGGAAATCCCTGGCCGAATCGGTCGCCAACGTGGCCGTCGGGTACGGGGTGGCGGTGGTTACTCAGGTGGTGGTGTTTCCCCGGTTTGGGCTGGAGGCGGACCTCTTTGACAACCTGGTCATCGGCGGTATTTTTACTGTGGTGTCCCTGGTGCGGAGCTACACCCTACGACGGGTGTTCGAGGCGTTGGGGAGCCCCTGTCGTAAGCCGTCGAGGCGTGGGATAATTGAACAGGTTCAATGCACTCACGATTCGGAAAGGGAGCGATGGGAAGCGGAGTAAACAAGGTGCCTGGTGACATCATGCGGCAAGCACGACATCAACACGGCAATGGTCGGCCTCAATGGGTGTACATCGCATTGATCGGTCTGGCCGCAGTGGCCTCTGTCGTTGGCACCATCACCATGATGTGGTGGCATTGACTCGGCCTGTTCCCCCGAACGCGTTGACCTGAATCTTCGGACAATCGGATGATCTGAACCCGCACTACCAACTGGTGGGAGCCGACGCACAAGTACGTCCATGAGCACCACCACCTATCCAGTCAAAACCATCGCCAAGCTGCTGGGCCTGACGGATCGGCGGGTGCAGCAATTGGCGCGGGAAGGGGTGATCCCCAGGGCCGAGAGTGGTCGCTACGATCTGGTGGCGGTGGTGCAGGCCTACATCAAATACCTGCGGGACCGTTCCCTGGGTGAGGCGTCCACGGCGGATGTTTATACCGAGAAGGCCCGCCTCACCAAGCTCACCGCCGACAAGCTGGAGATTGAGATCGCCCGGCAGACCGGGCAGTTGGTGGATGCGGATGCGGTGCAGAAGGAAGCCTTCTCCGCCGGCCGCCAGGTGCGGGACCGGCTGATGAAGATCCCGGACAAGGTCAGCCCGGAACTGGCGACCATGGATGACGGCCACGCCATCCGGAACCGGCTGCTGGCCGAGTTCCGGGAAGTGCTGGAGGGGCTGGCCTCAGAGTAAACCCAACAACAGGCGGTAACGATGACGACCCTCGCGGATCCCAGGGAGACGTATGTCGTCCCGTTCCGCGAGGCCCTGAAACCGCCGCCCGACCTCACTGTGTGGGAGTGGGCGGATGAACACCGGGTGCTGTCCCAGGTGGCATCTGCCGAGCCGGGCCGTTGGGTGACCGACCGCACCCCGTACCTGCGGGAGATTCTGGAGTGCCTGTCGCCGTCCTGTCCGGTGCGCAAGGTGATCTTCAGGAAGAGCGCCCAGGTGGGCGGGACCGAGGCGGGCAACAACTGGGTGGCGTTCATCGTGGACATGGTGGGCGGGCCGATGCTGATCGTGCAGCCCACCGTGGAACTGGCCAAGCGCTGGTCGAAGCAGCGCCTGGCGCCGATGATCCGGGATACGCCACGGCTGCACGGCAAGATCACCGACGCCCGCTCGCGGGACAGTGGCAACACGATGCTGGCCAAGGAGTTTGCCGGCGGCATCCTGATTGTTACCGGCGCCAACAGCGCCATCGGCTTGCGCTCCATGCCGGCGGCCACCCTGTTTTTCGACGAGGTGGATGCCTACCCGGACAGCGTCAACGGGGAAGGACACGCCATTGAGCTGGGGGAACGGCGGGCCCAGACCTTCCCGTTCCGGAAGGTGTTTGAGGTATCGACCCCCAAGCTGAAGTACGCCAGCCGCATCGATGACGATTTCGAATCGAGCGACCGCGCTTACTTCTACGTGCCGTGCCCCAAGTGCGACACCTACCAGCGGCTGGTTCACACCCAGCTGGTCTACGAGGAGGAAGCCCCCCACGAGGCGCTCTACGCCTGTGGTCACTGTGGCGAACTACTGTCCGAGGGCCACAAGACCCGGATGCTGGCGGCGGGCCAATGGTTCCGGCGGGTAGATGAATCCTCTGTCGATATTGAGGTGGTGGACCACGGCGATGGCCACTGGGCACCGCGTCCGCTGGACCCCAACAAGCCGGCCGGCTTTCACATCGATGCGATGTATTCGCCGGTGGGCTGGTTCTCCTGGGGGGACGTGGCCAAGGAAAAGGAGGCGGCGAAGAAGGACGAGGCCCGGGCCATCTCCTTCCAGAACACGATCCTGGGGCTGCCCTACGAGGAAGATTCCGACGCTCCGGACTGGAAACGGCTGTATGAAAACCGGTTCAACTACCGGATGGGCATCGTGCCCGCCGGTGCCTGCGTCATCACCGCCATGTGCGACGTGCAGCGGGACCGGCTTGAAATTGGTTACTACGCCTGGGGCCATGGCTTCGAGGGATGGCTCCTCGACCACACCATCATCGAGGGAGATACCTCCTCGGACCAGGTGTGGGACGAACTGACCGAGGCCGCCAACCGCTGGTTCCCGGCTGTGGATCACCGGGAGCTTCCAATCTCGATGTTCACCATCGATATGGGTTTTGAGACGGAGGCGGTCAAAGGCTGGGTGACCCGCATGAACGAGCGCAACCGGATACGTGCCGTGCGCGGTGAGGACAGCTTTGGGGTGACGGCCATCATCGGTCGGTCTACCTCCGACCTGACCGTGGCCGGTAAACGCAAACGGCGCGGCTTCGCCTTCTGGCGCATCGCGGTGTCGTCACTGAAGCTGGAAACGTATCGCCGATTACGGCGTAAACGTCCCGAGGGTGACGACCTTCCCCCTTGGGACGGCCCGTGGCTGCACTACCCCCAGATCGGCGAGGAGTGGTTCCGCCAGCTCACCGCCGAACGGCTGGTCAGAGAAGCCGACCGCCACGGCAAAAAGAAGCTGGCGTGGAAAAGCACCCGCCTGAGGAACGAGGCCCTGGACCTGACCGTGGGTGCCCTGGTCGGCGCCTACATGCTGAAGATGGAACAGTGGACCGACGACGCCTGGAACAAACGTATGACCGGGGCCACCGGAGGCGGCAGGGTCTTGTTGCCCGGTCCGGCAACCGGCGTGGTTTCCAAACCCAAGAAAGACCGGACATCTATTTTCGATCGTAAACCAACCCGGGCACGTGACCCGTACCTGGACTGACCCATGGCACAACTCGATGTTCTACAAAAACGGCTCGACGAGGCCGAGACGGCCTACCACGCCCTGATGCTGGGTGAGCGCATCGTCTCGATCTCCATCGAGGGCCGGGGGCAGAGTTATACCCCTGCGGAATTGGGCAAGCTGGAAACCTACATCACACACCTGAAGGACAGGATCGCCCGGCTTCAACGAGGCCCCCGACGCGGGCCGATTCTGATGCGGTTCTGATGGCGCCAACCATTCAAATACTCGACCAGGCTGGTCGGCCCATCCTGAGCCAGCAGGACACCGCCCACTTCGGCGCCTCTCGCACCGCGCGGGAGTTGTCTTCGTGGACACCGTCCCTGGCCTCGGCCGATGCGGACCTCTTAAACGAGCTTCCCGCTCTGGTGGCGCGGTCTCGGGATCTGGCCCGCAACAACGGCATCGCCGCCGGCTGCGTACAGACCATCGTTGATACGGTCGTCGGTACCGGCCTGCGTCTGGCCGCCAAGCCCGATTACGTGGCCTTAGGGCGGGACAAGGCCTGGGCGGACGAATGGTCGAAACAGGTGGAGGCCCAGTGGCGTACCTGGGCGGAAAGCACCGAGTGTGACGCGGCCCGTCAGTTGACCTTCGACGGCCTGACCACTCTGGCGTTCCGTACCGGGCTGCTCAACGGCGAGGCCCTGGCCTTGCCCCTGTGGCTACCGAACCGGGGCACCCGCTTCGCCACCGCCATCCAGATGGTGGACCCGGACCGGCTCTCTAATCCGGCCGGAAAGATGGACGACCAGAAATTGCGCGGCGGTATCCAGTTCGGGCGGTACGGGGAACCCCGCGCCTATTGGGTCCGCAAGACCCATCCGATGGATGTGCCCACCGGGATTCTGGATCCGGCCCAGTGGGTGCGGGTACCGGCGCGGATGCGCTTTGGCCGCCTGCGCGTGATCCACGTGCACGACAAGGAGCGCACCGGCCAGAGCCGTGGCAAGCCCCTGTTTGCCTCGGTGATGGGTCAGTTCAAGATGCTGGATCACTACCAGCTTGCCGAGTTGCAGGCATCCATCGTCAACGCCAAGATCGCCGCCTTCATGGAAACCGGTATGGGGGCGGAGGACATCGCCGAGTTCTTCGGCGGTTCCCTGGATGACTACGTCGAAAAACGTAACGCCTGGGAGGTGAAGCTGGAAGGGGGATCGGTGATGCCCCTGTTCCCGGGCGACAAGATCACCCCGTTCACGCCGACCCGGCCTGCCACGGCCTATGCCGAGTTCACCATGGCCTCCATGCGCCAGATCGCGGCGGGGATGAACCTCCCCTACGAGCTGCTGGCCAAGGATTTTAGTCAGACCAACTACTCCAGTGCCCGCGCCGCTCTGCTGGAGGCGTGGCGGTATTTCATGGGTCGGCGCAAATGGCTGTCGGTTCACTGGGCCAGCCCGGTGTACTGCCTGTGGCTGGAAGAGGCCGTCAACAAGGGGCTCATCGACGCCCCGGACTTTTATGACAACCCGGCCGCCTGGTGTCGCGCCAAGTGGATCGGACCGGGCCGGGGCTGGGTGGATCCGGTCAAGGAGGCCAAGGCGGCGGATATGCGCATCCAGTCCGGCATCTCCACCTACGAGCAGGAGTGTGCCGAGCAGGGGCTGGATTGGGAAGAGCAGTTCGAACAGCGGGCGCGGGAGAAACAGCGAATGGAAGATCTTGGACTGGTGGCCGATGCCCTGGGTGACATTCCCATGGACACGCCACAACCCAATGAACAGGTGACCCCATGAGTGTCTTCTGGAAAGCGGCCGATGCGGTCTGGGCCATCCGTGAAGATGCCCTCCGAAACCTGCTGGAGGTGGCCCGGCGCGACAACCTGAACCCCGAGGCGGTGGCCAAGAAGCTGGGGCGGCCCCTGAACAATACCTTTTCGGTAACGGTGCGGAACGGCGTCGCCATCCTGCCGGTGACCGGCCCCCTGTTCCGTCACGCCAACCTGCTTACCCAAGTGAGCGGTGCGACCTCCTATGACCTGCTGGCCACGGAGTTTCAGCGGGCCGTGGAGAACAGCCAGGTGAAGGCCATCATCCTGGACATCGACAGTCCCGGTGGTGAGGTCAACGGCAACGCCGAGTTCGCGGATCAGGTGTTCGAGGCTCGCAGCGTGAAACCCGTCGTCGCCTACGTGTCCGGCATGGCTGCGTCCGCCGCCTACTGGATCGCCAGCGCCGCCCAGGAAATCGTCACCGCCGAGACCGGTGAACTGGGCAGCATCGGCACCATGGGCACCTTCGTCGATACCACCCAGCGGGACAAGGTCGAGGGGATCCGCAAGGTCGAAGTGATCTCCAGCCAGTCCCCGGACAAGAACCGGCCGCCCACGGACAAACAAGGTCACGCCCTGCTGCAACAGCGGGTGGACGACCTGGCGGCAGTATTTGTCCAGAAGGTTGCCCGCAACCGGGGGGTGTCGGAAGAAACCGTCCTCAAAAATTTCGGCCGGGGCGACCTGCTGGTGGGGCAAGCCGCCATCGATGCGGGACTCGCCGACCGGTTTGGATCCCTTGAACGACTCATTGATCAACTCAACCAACAGCAAGGAGGCGTTGCCATGAGCGACCCCAAGACGACCGGCACGGAAGCGCCGGATTTCCAGATTACCGCCACCCTGGTGCGGGATGAGTATCCCGACGTGGCGGCCGTCCTGACCCAGGCCGGTCACGATACTGGCTACCAGGAAGGCATCATCGCCGGTGAGCAACAGGCGCGGGAGCGCATCGCCGCCATTCTGGCGTTGCCGGAGGCGGAGGGGCGTGATGGCCTGGCCAAGCACGTGGCCTTTTCCACCACTACCGATCTGGAGGGAGCGCGGGCGATGCTCGCCGCCTCTCCCAAGGCCGAAGCGCCGAAGGTCGATCCTTTGGCCACCGCCATGGCCAGTGTCGACAACCCGGATGTGGGCTCGGATGAAGACGACTCCCACGACAACGCCGCCGCGTCGGTAATCGCTGCCGGCCGTGAGCTCGGCGTGATCGCCAATCAGTAATAAGGAAACAGAACCATGCCCAACGTGAATCCGATCTTTACCTCGACCCCGTACACCCCGGACCGGCTCATCGGTGGCGACCTCAAGCTGGTCACCGAATCGGTAACCCTTGCCCTAGGTCAGAACCTGTTGCGCGGCGCTCTGCTGGGGCAGATCACCGGCAGTGGCGAGTACGTCCTGTCCCTGGCTGCTGCGGCCGATGGTTCCGAAGTGCCGGTAGCGATCCTGGTAGCGGATACCGATGCCACTGTCGGCGCCACCGTGACCGGTATCTACCTGGCCGGTGAGTTCAACGACAACGCCATCACCTTCGGCGCCGGTCATACGGCGGCGAGTGTGAAGGACGCCCTGCGCAACCTGAACATCTACCTCAAGAGTCCCGTGCCCGCGTAGCGGCCCACACATCTCTATACAGGCCCCATTCGGTTCTTCCGGGTGGGGCCTTTTCTTTTTGGAGCAAGACCCATGGATCTTTTCAGCACGAATACCCTGACGGCGGTGGTGGACAGCCTTATCCGTCCCCCGTCGTTTTTCCTGGACCGATATTTTCCCACCATCGAAACCTCGGAGACGGAGGAGATTCACTTCGATGTCACCGATGCGGAGGAACGGCTGGCCCCGTTTGTCTCGCCACTGCTGGAAGGCAAGCTGGTCGAGTCCCAGGGCTTCAACACCAAGACCTTCAAGCCGGCCTATATCAAGGACAAGGTGGTGTTCGATCCGTTCAGCCCCTTGAAGCGCCGTGCCGGTGAGGCCATCGGTGGCAGTGCCCGCCCCATGGATCGCTCTGCAGCCAACCTGGCGGACGCCCTGGCCAAACAGTCCGTGCGGCTGAACCGCCGCCTGGAGGTAATGGCGGCGGAGACCCTGCGCACCGGCCAGGTCACCGTGATCGGTGATGGGTTCCCCTCTCAGGTGGTGAACTACGAGCGCAATGTGGCTCACACCATCACCC
>JALWRU010000133.1 GCA_026994095.1 Nitrospira sp.
GCACCACCTGGCCCTGTTGGGCATGGCCCGCTGCCAGGGTGGCCAGCTTGGCCGCCAGCGCGCCTTCCGCATGGTGCAGGTTGTCGATGACCAGCATGGGGTACGCGGCGCTCTCTTTTGATGCCGCAGCGATCATCTCGCCGTTGTGTGCTATTGCGGGGGCAGCGCCACTCGCAAAGCGGGTGTGTGCCTGCGGAAGGGTGTGCCACTGTGCCGGTTGGCCCCGGTGCGCCAGCCAGGTGGTGATGAGGGTGGTTTTGCCGCAGCCGGGCGGCCCCCATAGCCACAGCACGGTGCCGCCGGGCAAACGGTCGAGATAGCGAAACAGCCGGGGGCGGCCAACGGCGTGTGGTGGTGATGGCGGGGGAGGTGGGCCCGATGTGGTCCGGTTGTCACAATTCCCCATAGGGACCCTCCCGTTGGGTACGGCCCCCCAGTGAACCGTCCCCAGCGGGAATTCTATGAAGAAAGATTGCGTTTTGCAATCTAGTTTTTACCAAAATGCTATTCATATGCTATCGGTAAGCGGTTTGAAACCGATCGGTAACCGCTTGTTATCCATCATAATGCAATAAATGGAGAGAGTGCGCCAATCGCCGGGTGTGCCAGGTGATCGCTACGATCGGACAGGTAATGGCTTGCGCGTCTATACCGGGCATATCAATCACCGGTGCATTAACGGGGTGGGTGCCGGAACAAGGTGGATCTGTCCGGATCAGGCCAATTCGGAATGCCAGGTGGTTGCAAAAACGGGGGCTGGTTTTACACGCACACAGGCGGTGTATTTCTTAAAAAGGGGGAACCCCCTACGGGTTGGCCCTAGTTTTCGAACATCACCGTGTAGATATCGGCCATGGCGATGCCGTTTAAAAACGCTGTCTTTTGCACTGCCTTGACCTTGGCCGGATCGCCACAGGCATAGGCCCGCCAGCCGGACAGATCGGTCCCGTCGGCGGCAATGGCCTTGATGCTTTGGGTCAGATCGTCTTTATCCGGCCCGCACTCGGTAATGGTGAGGTTGGGATGTTGGGCGGCCAGGGAAGAAAGGGATTCCGACAGGTAGTGCCGGGTTGGCTCTGCCGCGTGGATCAGGTGAATGGCATGGCCGGTATGGCCGTGCTTGAGGGCGTCCCGCAGAATGCCGTAAATGCCCGCCAGGCCGGAACCGATGGCGACCATCAGCAGGGGGGAATCGTGTTTTCCCGGCAGGTAAAAACAGTCTCCGGCGGGGCCGTAGCACCCGACGGTAGCGCCGATTTGCAGTTCGTCACACAGCCAGCGGCTCATCTTGCCGTCGGCGGTGCGGGCCACGTGAATTTCCAGAAAGCCGTCCTCATCCGGGGCGCTGGCCAGACAGAAGCTGCGTACCAGTTCATCGCTTGGCCGTACCAGATTGATGTATTGACCGGGCCGGTAGGAAAGGGGCTCGTTACAGGTGAAGCGAATGCGCACCTCGCCTGTACCCAGTGGGGTGATGTCGCTCACGGTGAGCGTCACCTCGTGGTCGGCCATATTGATATGGCCAAGGGTGATATCCCCTTCCGGCTGACAGGAACAGGGCAGAATATGGCCCTGTGCCGCCATGGTGTCCTTGAGTCCCGCCTGACCGGCGGCGGGGGGGGTGCCTGCGATCACCCGCACCATGCAGGTGCGGCAGGCACCGGTTTTACATTTGGAGGGAAGGAGGGCGCCGTTCCGCAACAGGGTTTCCAGTATCGTCTCTCCCGATTGGGAGGGATAGTGGTTGCCTTCAAAGCTGATGGTCGGCACGGCGCCTCCTTCCTTC
>JALWRU010000134.1 GCA_026994095.1 Nitrospira sp.
TAGCTGCGGCGCTTCGGCCTCAGTCACCTGCCGTGCGCGGCTCATACGCAGCACGATGCGATCCGAAAACCAGTAGGCCCCCATGTTCATGGCTCCGGCGATGACCAGCGCGATGATCATGCCGCCCTGACCTGCCAATAGCTGGCCACCCAGCACCAGAATCAGGGTAAGCGCGGTCAACAACAATGTGGTTTTCATGGCGTTCATCTACGATCTGCTTTGCTCCTTGGCACACGTGACGGCATCGGTCTGCCGTCGGTTCATTCGATCGGGTGACCCGCTTGGGTCAACCACCCAGCACCACCCCTTTGGCCACCTGGTGGCCGTTCAAAAAACTGCGTACGTCCATGGCCCGTTTACCCGGCGCCTGCAGTTGGGTGATGCGTACGCTGCCGTCTCCGGCAGCCACCAGCAGGCTGTCTCCGTCCACCCGCACGATGGTGCCGGGGGTGGCACTGTTGGCACGGCTGTCACCGGGGACTGCCTTTAATATCTTCCACACCTCACCCTCATAGTGAGTGAGGCTGCCCGGCCACGGTACAAACGCCCGGATCCGATTGAGGATCTCGGTGGCGGGCCGCTGCCAGTCGATCTGACCATCCTCGCGGGTCAAACGTGGTGCCAGCGTGGCCTGAGCATCGTCCTGGGGGGTCGGCTTACGCCCATCCAGCACCAGATTCAGGGTCTCCAGAATCAACGGCCCTGCCATCTGCCCCAAACGCTCGGTCAACCCGATGGCGTCGTCCTCCATCGTCAGCGGTGTCACCACACTCTGATAGACCGCTCCGGTATCCAGCCCTGCGTCCATACGCATGGTGGCCAGCCCGGTCTCCTTGTCACCGTTGGCCAAGGCCCAGTTGATGGGGGCTGCGCCACGGTATTTGGGCAACAGGCTGGCATGAATGTTTATGCATCCGTATTTAGGGATGTCAAGCAGCGGCTGCGACAATATTTGCCCAAAGGCCATCACCACAATGACCTCCGGGGCCAGACAGCGGATGTTCTCCACCACCCGTTCGTCCTTGACCCGCTGGGGCTGCAATACCGGCAGTCCTGCGTCCACTGCCACCTGTTTGACCGGTGAAAAGCTCACCCTGCCACCACGCCCCTTGGGTCGGTCCGGCTGGGTGACCACCGCAATCACCTGATGGGCGTCCATCAACGCCTGTAATGGTGGCACCGCAATGTGCGGCGTGCCCATAAAGAGTACACGCATGGTGGGTTAAAACCTGTTGCTAGGAAAGAGCGCTGGCCCGGTGGGGTCAGTCGACCGCCTGCTCTGCCAACTGTTTGCGCAAGCGACGCTTGAACATGCCGCGTTTTAATGCGCTTAAATGATCGATGAACAGCACCCCGTTCAGGTGGTCGGTCTCGTGTTGCAGCAGGCGGGCGTGCAAGCCATCCACATCCAGCTTGATGGGTTCGCCATAACGGTCCTGCCCGGTCATTACCACCCGCTCGGCACGTTTGACGTCGGCATGAAAACCGGGCACCGACAGACAGCCCTCTTCGGCCACATCCACCCCTTCCATCAGGACAAACTCCGGGTTGCAGACCACCTGCACCTTGGCTATGTCATTGCTCACCTCCAGGTCGTACACAAACAGACGCAGCCCTTCACCTACCTGGGGGGCGGCCAGACCGATACCCGGCTCGTCCCACATGGTCTCCGCCATGTCACGGATCAGGTCGTCGAGCACCTCACCAAAACGGGTGACTGGCTGCGATTTTTCACGCAGGAATGGGTCGGGATAAGAGAGTACAGGTCGAATGGCCATCA
>JALWRU010000135.1 GCA_026994095.1 Nitrospira sp.
ACAGTCTCTTCCCAGCGGATCAGTTTTTCAAGATAGCCGTGCTCTTCGGCGGTCAGGTGGAATACCCCCAGCACGTCCGCGCCCAACTCAACTGTCGGGGCGGTGGTGGTTTCGGTATCCAGTTCGACCGCCGCCACCAACTGCTCGGTCGTTACCGGCGGCAGGTCTTCCTGGGTGGGGTTCAGTTCGCCTACCGGCGCGTCGTCTTCGATAACGTCCAGCGTTACATGGGGCAGGTCCGCATTCCAGAACAGGGTCACCATATCGTCATCGGCTGATGACATGGAGGTGCCGGCGGCAAATACGGTTACGGCACGGCGGGCCTCTTCATCTGATAAACCGTCCGCAAACGAGATGGCCCGCACGCCATCGCTGTACAACCGAAAGGCCAGCCCGTCTCTGGGATTGTCATCGGTGTGCACCGGCTGATTTCCCAGACAGATCGAGTCGCCCGCGATGGTCAGGTGCAAGGGGCCATTGTCGACAATATAGGTACGAAAGCGCTCGCCAATATCCTTGAGCGCTTTTTTGTGGACCGGGTTTTTGGCGTTGTACAGATGCAGGGTTTTCATGGTCCGCAACAAAGCGGTGACCAGTCCTCGCGCATCCTGAATCGATTGGTCCCCGACTGTGGGCGCTTCGGTCAGTTCTTTAGCAAACTCGTTCGCCACACCACCAGATGATGATTCGGAGGGGGGAGAAGTGTCAGCGGCTGGAGACATGAAAGACATCTGCTTGGTGAGGGGGGTGCCGTTTACCAATCATTTCAAATTGTGATTGGCCGGGGCACTGAACTGGCGCAGTATAGTAATCGTGCGGGGGCGGGTCAAATGATCGTACCACCCGCCGGGACGTGAACGAAAAGCCTGTTTTATTGGCATTTATTGTGACGAGGGGTCGCATTGGCACAGTACGCTAACCTATACATGGACCACATCAACGGTGGGGTTCCTCACCGGGAGTCGGTGCTTGCCATGTCTGAATGGATGGGGGTGCCTGCAAATCCCCAGTTGACACATCTCCCCGGACGCGAGGCCCATGCAGCCCTCTCAGAGGCCCGCACCCGGGTGGCCGGATTGCTTGGCGCAACCCCGGCTGAAATTCTTTTCGGAGGGAGTGGCACCGAACTCAACAACCTGGCCACCAAGGGCTACCTCAAGGCCAATTCCCGCCGGGGACGGCGCATTCTGCTGTCGGCGGTGGAGCATTCCAGCGTCGCACAAAGCTGTCGCCGTATGGCTGAACAGGGGTACGAGGTGGAGGTGCTGCCGGTCGATGGGCAGGGGCGGGTGTCAGCGGAGCGGGTCGCCGACGCCCTATCGGTGGATACGGTGCTGGTCTGTGTGCAGTTGGCCAACCCGGAGGTGGGCGCACTTCAGCCCATTGCTGAAATTGGTCAGACGTTGACAGAGCATCGCGCTGCACTGATGGTCGATGCAGTTGCTGCGGCCGGGCGGATCGATATCTCGGTGACCGGATTAAAAGCCGACCTGCTGACCATTGCTTCATCCACCCTGTGGGGTCCCGTCGGCGCGGCCGCGCTATATGTGCGCCGAGGGGTGCGGGTGCAGCCGGAACTGGACGGTGGCGTGCAGGAAGATGGGCGTCGTGGCGGGGCGGAGAATCTGCCCGCGCTAGTGGGCTTCGGTCGGGCGGCAGCGTTGACCCGACAGCGGCTGTCAGGAGACAACACCCTGTTGTCTGAGCTATCTGCCCGCTTTGCCGAACAGATTTCCCGGATCCCTGGCGTCATCCTCACCGGACCGCCGCTGGCTGAGCGCCTGCCCGGTCATGTGAGCCTGCTGGTCGATGGCGTAGAGGGGGAGTCGCTGCTAAACCTGCTGGATCAGGCCGGGGTATCGGCCTCTTCTGGCTCATACTGCGGCGCCAAGGCCATGAAGGCATCGCCCATTCTCACTGCCATGGGGGTCCCGCCAGAGCAGGCGGTTTCAGGGATTGTGTTCTCCTTTGGGCCGGAAAATTCCTTCGCAGAGGTGGACCAGGCAGCAGAACGCCTGCAAGAATGTACCGATCAAGCTCGCAGTGCGTTGTCTCAGGTGTTTTCCTGACCCGGTTGGTCGATTCTGCCGGATCGTAGATGACGTGGTGTTAGCGTCCCGTCGTCTGTACTTAAGGATATGCCATGAATACGCCTGCCGTTGATGTCACCCCGGATAGCCAGTTGGATGCCACTGGACTATACTGCCCCATGCCGATCATCATGCTCTCCAAAGAGATGAAAAAGATGGAAGCGGGCCAGGTGCTGGCGATCAAGGCCGACGATGAGGGCATTCAGGCTGATCTGCCTGCCTGGTGCAAAACCACCGGCAACGAGTTGCTGGGGCTGACCCAGTCCGGGTCGGTATTCACCGGGCTGGTGCGTAAAACCGCCTAGGCTGATGGCCTGCGTGGTTGCCCGTAACCACCGGCCATAAATTTTTTGTTAATGCGGGGCTGTCCCGCGTGTTTGTTCACCCCATGACGATTTAGGAGCATGTGATTATGCCGCAAGTTACCTCTCCGGCACCGGACTTCAAAGCCACCGCCGTAATGCCCGACAAAACGATGCAGGAAATCTCCCTGGCCGACTACCGGGGAAAATGGGTGGTGCTGTTCTTCTACCCGCTGGACTTTACCTTTGTCTGCCCCACCGAGATCATCGCGTACTCCGACAAGCAGGTGGAGTTTGAGAAGATCGGTGCCCAGGCCATCGCCTGCTCCGTTGACAGCCAGTACACCCATCTGGCCTGGATCAACACCCCCCGCGCCGACGGCGGCTTAGGCGAGATGAAGATCCCCCTGCTGGCCGACCTGAACAAAGACATTGCCCGTGACTACGGCGTGTTGTTGGGTGGTGGTGTGGCCCTGCGTGGCACCTTTATCATCGATCCGGAGGGCAACATCCGCCACTCCACTATCAACGATCTGCCGGTGGGCCGCAACGTGGATGAGGCGGTGCGTATCATTCAGGCCTTCCAGTTTGTGGCGGAGCACGGCGAAGTCTGCCCGGCGGACTGGAACCCGGGCGACGACACCATGGTGCCGGACCCGGAGAAGTCGAAAGCCTACTTCTCGTCCCACGGCTAAATGGTTTGAGTGTGGGGGGCGGCTGTCGTAAGGCAGCGTAAATGCTTCTCGCATCAGGCCGTGTCTGAAATCCTGAACCCCGTCTGCCCATTCGCGGCAGGCGGGGTTTTTGGTTACGGCGGGTTTCGACTTGCGAGGGCGACAAAATCTCCTACAATAGCCGCATGGACCGGCCCCCCTCGCAGCGCCTTTGCAGATTCCCTGACCCACCGCGCTGGCGGTGCCCGTGTTAGCAGCCATCAGCCATCAGGCGCGCCACACCCTGTTTGAGATTCAGTACGGCGTCCACCTGACGCTGGGTTCCGTGTGGGCCGTCTTTACCGACTTCCGCCGCCGGGATGTGGTGGAGCAGATGGATATTTTAGGGGCCGGCTCCTTTGGTATCGTCGCCCTCACCGGTCTGTTTGCCGGCATGGCCATGGGGTTGCAATTCACGGTAGAACTGTCGGTCTACGGCGCCAAGGACTATCTGGGCAAGATGGTCACTGTCTCCATCATTCGTGAATTGGGGCCGGTGCTGACTGCGCTGATGGTAGCTGGGCGGGTCTGCTCCGGCATGGCCTCTGAGCTGGGGGTGATGAAGGTCGGGCGGCAGGTGGACGCACTCAAGGTCATGGGCATCAATCCGGTCGCCAAGCTGGTCATGCCGCGTATGCTGGCGGTGCTGATTATGCTACCGGTACTGACCGTGCTGGCCGATGCGGTGGCGGTGGTGGGGGGCTACTTTGCCGGTGCGGTGGTGGGCAAGCTAAGCTGGTCGACCTATTGGGCAGCGGTGGATCAGGGCCTGACCGTGCAAAACCTGGTGGGCGGGGTGGTCAAACCGGTGGTGTTTGCCTGGATTATCGGCGCGGTGGGTTGCACCTCCGGGCTGCTGTCCGAGGGCGGTACCCGAGGGGTGGGGCGGGCTACTACCCAAGCGGTGGTCAAGGCCAGTATCCTGATCCTGATCTCCAATTTCATTGTCGGTTTTGTGGTGCTTAAAATGCTGGGGTGGGCATGATCCGGTTCGAGCAGGTCAATTTTTCCTACGAAGATGAAACCCAGATTCTGCACGACGTGACCTTACAGATACCCAACTGCTCGACGCTGGCCCTGTTGGGGGCCAGTGGTTCGGGCAAATCGACCCTCTTTCATGTGTTGCTGGGGCTGCTTAAACCCCAGTCCGGGCGGGTACTGGTGGACGATATGGACATCGTGCCACTCAAGGAGCGCAAACTGACCGAAGTGCGCCGCCGCATGGGGGTGGTATTTCAGGACGGGGCGCTGTTCGATTCACTTACGGTAGGCGAGAACGTCAGTTTCCATATGCGCGAGTGTATGGATCTGTCGGAAGAAGAGATGGAGGCGCGGGTGCAGGAGGGGCTCGACTATGTGGGCCTTGGCCATGCCATGGACATGATGCCCGGTGAACTGTCTGGCGGCATGCGCAGACGAGTGGCAGTGGCCCGCGCCATGGCAGCCTTTCAACCGGCCATCATGCTGTATGACGAGCCCACCTCCGGGCTGGACCCGATTACCGCCGATACCATCTGCGACCTGATTCGTAAGGTCTCGACCGAAGAGTGCCTGACCTCGATTATCATTACCCATCGGCTCAAGGACGCCTTCAAGGTGGCGGACCGGGTGGCCCTGTTCAAGGATGGCCGGGTCTACTACGAAGGCACCCCGGAATCGTTGATGGACTCTGACGATGAATACATTCAACGATTTGTGGCGTAACCTCTTGATATACGGCCCTAACATACAGGATGACACCCGGTGAAACGCAGTACCAATCTGGCCTGGGCTGAGCTACGTGTTGGCATATTACTGGTGGCCACTTTGCTGGTGGGCACCATCACACTTACCTTCTTCTCCAGCATTCGCGAGTATTTTCGCCCCACCTTCCCGGTGCACGTGATGATGAGCGATGTCTCGGGCCTCAAAAAAGGGGCGTTGGTGATGCTCACCGGTTTGCAGGTGGGCAGTGTATCGGCGCTTCAGATGCGCGGCGATCAGGTGCAGGTTGACCTGTCGATCTACACCGTATTTCAGAGCGGGATCCATGAAGACGCCACCGCTACGCTGGGCTCTGCCGGGTTGCTGGGTGACAAATATGTGAACCTGTCCAGTGGTGATCAGGATGCGCCCATATTAGGCGAAGGCGGGGTGCTTCAAGAGGGGGTGGCCAGCACCGATATCGCCGGGATATTGGGCGAGGCGGAAGACGTCACTACACGCATCAACCTGTTGCTGTCTGAACTGACCGAGGTGGTGCATGTTTTACGGGCAGGGCAGGGGACTGCCGGTAAGCTGTTGAACGACTCGGAACTGTATGATGCGGCCAGCGATACCGCTCGTGCACTGTCGGTCACCGCCGGGGAGTTGTCGGGCACCGCCAAGCGGTTTAACACGCTGGGCAAACAGTTGCAAAAAGACCTGCTGGAGGGTGACGGCACCTTGCAGCGGCTGACCGGTAACCCAGAGCCGTTTGAACGACTCAACTCCAGCATGGCCCATCTGGATGCGGTGTTGGCCCGGCTGGAGGCAGGCGAAGGGTCTCTGGGCAAGCTGTTAAATGACGAAGCCACCACCGAAGAGTTGACCGGGCTGATTGCCGACATCCGCCGTCTGGTGCAAAAGATCGAGGCGGAGCCAAAGAAGTACCTGCACTTCACGGTGTTTTAAGCGGCCCACCTGAGGCCCTGCAATGGCCGGTTACGGGTGGATGTTAATCACCACCGAGATCAGGTTGATGCCCGGGTTGATATCGGTGATGCCACCGTTAGAGATATGCAGGATGCGCACCCCCGCTGACAGGTGTGGGACCAGCCTCCAGCCCGCTTCCGCAAAACTCAAAAATTGCAGTCGCCCACCCAGATTGATGCGTCCGATGATGCCGTCATCCAGTCGCGCCACACGGGATGCACCAGACAGGTACAGGCCGTAGTGGTGGGGTTCGATCGATACCTGTAGCCCCAGGCTGTAGACCCTGCTGGTATCGTTACCACCCGACAGGCGACCGACGCCAATCAGGCCCAGTGTCTCCAGTTGCCAGTGCGGGTTGAGTGCGCGATGCCAGGGCAGCCGTAAGGCGGCAACCGCCTCCCGGTAGCGAACATTATTGCCTCGTGACGCCTGAATGGTGCCGGATACCGCCAGGTGAGAAAACAGCTCCTGCGAAGTGGTGTGCTCTGCCCTCGCTACCTGTGGAAGGCATAGCATCAGCCCGGTTAACAGGCCGATTACCAACCAAGCGGTTGGTTGGCAAAGAGATGGCGGAAGGTGCCTTTGGTGTGCTGGCCTGTTCACGGGCTGTATGGTACACAGAACCATCATGACACCGGCAAGAATTTATCGATTGGACCGTGTTGCAATCCCTGCAATCGTTTAGTGCGTCTGGCAAATATGGCTGGCAAGGCCCGCCTAGAACGCCCCGAAAATCCCTTCCAGATCGGCCAGTTCCAATTTGCTTGCCCGGCCAGCCTCTTCCCCCACCACCTGATCGAACAGGTTACGCTTGCGCTCCTGTAGCGCGACGATCTTCTCTTCCACCGTGTCGGCGGTAATCAATTTGTACGAGAACACCTTGCGGGTCTGACCAATGCGGTGAGCCCGGTCGGTGGCCTGTAATTCCACAGCCGGATTCCACCAGGGGTCAAAGTGAACAACGTAGTCGGCACCGGTCAGGTTGAGGCCGGTGCCACCCGCCTTCAGGCTGATTAAAAACAGCGGAATGTCCGGATTGTTCTGGAACTCCTGCACCCGTCTGGCCCGATCGCGGGTGCGACCATCCAGATAGGAATAGGCCAGATGGGCGGCATCCAGATGCTGCCGCAGAATGGTCAACATGCCCACAAACTGGCTGAATACCAGCACCCGGTGGCCCTCTTCGACCGCTTCACTGATCAACTCCATAAAGAGCGTGCGTTTGGCGGATTCGGTCACCCCGGCGGCCATGTCGCGGGGTAGCAACTGCGGGTCACAGCAGACCTGCCGCAGCTTCATCAGCGCATCCAGAATGGTGATGCTGCTGCGGGCCATGCCGCGTTTTTCGATGCTCTTGGCCACCTTCTCCCGGCACAGTTGGCGGATGGTATCGTACAGGGCGCGTTGCTCCCCCTCCATGCGGCACATGAGGGTGGTTTCCACCCGCTCTGGCAGGTCGGAGGCGACCTCCTGTTTGGTGCGCCGGAGGATGAACGGGCGTACCCGCTGGGACAGTTTTTCGGTGGCCTCGGCATCAC